>NZ_JBKGGX010000010.1:0-216392 GCF_052041925.1 Pseudomonas sp. SMN5 | reverse complement strand
TGGGGGGGGAGGGGGGTTTGGGGGGGAGGGCAACCCCCCCCCCCCACAAAAAAAGCGCTCCTGCCACAAAAAACAGTTTTGCCTGGGGTGAGGGCTATACCATTCGAGACCCAAAGCGAAGCGAGGGTTCCTTCGCAAAACAGCGCCATCCCGTTTATCCGGCTGTCAGACAATCCAAGGGAATTTTTCTGCACCTCGAAGGCTCTGCCAACTATAGAGACGTGCCTATTCAGCGTCCTGCCGAGAACCCAAGAGGCCCTTATGACTGCGCTGACACCCCTTCAATCCAGGCCCGCAACCGTGCAACCCATCGCCGCTGGCGGGACTGTCCGCCAATGCTACGAACGGCTGCTGCAAGGCCCGGACGATGCCGACAGACAATCCATCGCCCAGGCGTTCCTGGAGCAATGCCTCGAACAGGCAGCGGCCTTGCCCCAGGAAACGCCAGACGACCCCACGGCCCTGCAGGCCTGGGTCGAGCAGCACAGTGCCGGCGTCGCCCTGCAATATGCCGACTACCTCGAACGGCGCAAAAGCGGTGGCCCTCGGGAATTTTTCAGCAACAAAGCCCACGCCCTGTATTTCCTCCAGGCGGTAGCGCCGACCAAACTGGTGGACGGTGCCTGGCTCTATGGCGTGCTCAAGCACTGGCACGACCACCGTTTCGAAGGGCTGCTGTGCACCTACCTCGAAGAGCTGGGCGATGGCAGTCCGGCGCAGAATCACGTGGTGATCTATCGCAAGCTGCTCGCTGAACACGGTCTGCAAGACATGCCGGACATCGACGACGAGCGCTACCTGCAAGGCACTGTGCAACTGGCCCTGGGATACGCCGGCGATGAATACCTGCCCGAGGTCATCGGTTACAACCTGGGCTATGAACAACTGCCGTTGCACCTGTTGATCAGCGCCTACGAGTTGGCTGAACTGGACATCGATCCGTACTACTTCACCCTCCACGTGACCATCGACAACGCCAGCACCGGCCACGCACAAAAAGCGGTGCAAGCTTTGATGCAGTTGCTGCCCATGGAAGCCGACCGCGAGGCGTTCTGGCGGCGGGTCACCCTGGGCTATCGCCTCAACGATCTGGGACAGGGCAGCCGGGCGATCATCGAAGCGTTCGACCTGGACCGTGAAGTGCTGGACATGCTCGAACGCAAGCGCCCGTTCGGCCAGCACATGCATTCGGACTACTGCAAGTTCGAAGGCAAGACCGTCAATGAGTGGCTTTCGGCACCGGGCCAACTGGAAGGGTTCCTCACGGCGATGCAGAACAAGGGCTGGATCAAGCGGCACGAAAACCCGCAGAACAGCCGCTTCTGGACCCTGATCGAAGGCGCCGGCGCCGCGATGTTCGGGGTGTTCAGCCCCTATGAAAAACAATTGCTGCACGACTGGATTGCCGGCGACTGGCTCAAGCAGGGCTCGCGCAGGGCGCCACGGCGCAGCCTGGGCGCGGCGTGTGAGTCACAAGTCGGCGTGGAAGACCCGGACGTCCTGGCCCTTGAACAGACCTTGCGCGGCCAAGCCCCAGACGAGCAGATGCAAACCCTGATGCCGTGGTTGTCCGCCCGTTGCCATAGCCATCCGGCCGGGCTGCTGGCGACGCGTCGATTCATCGAACTCAAATCCGTACTGCGCTAGGAGCTTTGCATGAGTGAGGAAGAACGCCTGTCCGAGTCCGACCTGGCGCTGTTGCAATTGGGCCGGCGGCTGCAAGCCGACGGTTATCGGTTCATTACCCCGACGCCCTTGACCCACGAGCGGGTCAACCAGCGGCCCGGCAATGAACGCTCCAAGACCCTGCGGGACGTGTTCGGCTGGTCGCGGCCCTTCGCTCCAGGCTTGATCTCGGCGGATGAGCAGCGGCAATTGCAGGCGGCCGATGTGCTGCAAGAGTGCGACGGGCTGCTGCGCAGTCGGGTGCGCTGGTCGAGCCTGGACGGCCTGCTGTTTGCCCATTCGCAATTTCCTACCCAAGCCAGCGACGCGGTGTTTTTCGGCCCCGACAGCTACCGCTTTGCTCAACTGATCCATAGTCACTTGCAACAGAACTTCACGGCGGTGCATCGCGCCGTGGACATCGGGTGCGGGGCCGGCGTCGGGGCCATCGTGATTGCCCGCGCCCGTCGTGAAGCCCAGGTCCTGGCCCTGGACATCAACCCGCTGGCCCTGCGGCTGACAGCGGTCAATGCTGCGCTGGCCGAAGTGGCCAACGTCGAGATCGCCCACAGCGATGTACTCAAGGATGTGCAGGGCAATTTCGACCTGATCGTCGCCAACCCGCCGTACATGGCCGACCCCTCCGAGCGCGCCTACCGCCACGGCGGCGGCGCGTTGGGGGCCGGGCTGTCGTTGCGCATCGTCGAACAGGCCTTGCCCCGGCTGACGCCCGGTGGCTCGTTGGTGCTCTATACCGGCGTGGCGATGGTCGACGGCCGCGATCCGTTCCTGGAAGCGCTGGGCACCTGGCGCGACTCGGCGGATTTCGGTTGGACCTACAAGGAATTGGACCCGGATGTGTTCGGCGAGGAACTGCTGACACCGGGTTACCAGGACGTGGAAAGGATCGCCGTGGTGGCGTTGGTCGTGACCCGCATCGGCGCGGGTATCGGAGGGAATATCGATGAACAGGCGTCTGAAGTTCGGCATTGAAGAGGAATATTTCATTACCGACCTGCAAACCCGACACATGCCCGGCCAGCCACCGGCGGCCGCTGTCGCGGCGTGCCAGGCCGAGCTGGGCAAGCATTTCGCCCATGAGATGTTCCAGTGTCAGGTCGAGATGGCATCGCCGACCTTTCGCAGCCTGCCCGAGGCCGCCGATTACCTGACCCAGGTGCGCACCGGCCTGACCAAGTGCCTGGCGGAACATGGCCTGGGGTTGCTCTGCGCCGGCTCCCATCCCATGACCACCGCAGACCTGCAGCCCACCGACGAGTTGCACTTCCAGCAGTTGTTCGATGATTACCAACGGGTGGCGCGGCGCAGTGTGCTGTCGGGCCTGCACGTACACGTCGAGGTGCCGGTGGACCGGGATCGGGTCCGGGTCATGAACGAGGTGTTGCCCTGGCTGCCGATGCTGCTGGCGTTGAGCGCCTCGTCACCGTTCTGGAATGGCGCGTACAGCGGCTTCAGCAGTTACCGCCAGACCGCTTGCGATGAATGGCCGCGCATGGGCGTCCCAGAGTTCTTCGAGGACGAGGCGGCGTTTTCCCGTTACATCGACATGCTCAGCCGCACCGGCGCCATTCGCCAGGCCAGCGACTGCTGGTGGGTGCTGCGGCCATCGTCGCGCTATCCGACGTTGGAACTGCGCATCTGCGACGCCTGCCCACGGGTGGAAGACGCGTTGTGCCTGGTCTCGCTGTTTCGGGTGATGGTCGCCCATGCCATTGCCCAGCCTCAGCCCGGCTCACGGTACAGCCCGATGTCTTACTGGATCCTCAAGGAAAACCGCTGGCGTGCCAAGCGCCACGGGATCCTCGCCGAGTTCATCGACGAAGGGCAGGAGCAACCGTTGCTGATCGGTGAGTGGCTCACGTTGGCAGAAGAAACTTTCGGCGACACTGCTGCCGAGCTGGGCGTACCGGAAGTGTTCCGGCAAGCACGGCGGATTGTCCAGGAAGGCAGCAGCGCTGATCGGCAAGTGGTCGTCTACGAACAAGGCCTGCTGCTGGGCGATTCCACCGAAGAAGCGTTGAGCCGGGTCGTCGATCAACTGTTGTCGGAAACCGCCGGGATGCCGGTGGCCCCGCCGACGCTGCAAAAAGCCGCAGGTGGAGAATGACCAGCAAGACCCTTGATGACTACAACCGCATGCGCGATTTCGCCGCCACTCCGGAGCCTGCGGCCAAGCGTGCGCGCCAATCGAAAAAAACCGCCCACGCCTTGCAGTTCTGTATCCAGAAGCACGACGCCACGCGCCTGCACTACGACTTTCGCCTGGAGCTGGACGGTGCGCTCAAGAGCTGGGCGGTGCCCAAGGGACCGTCCCTGGACCCCAAGTCCAAGCGCCTGGCGGTGCATGTCGAAGACCATCCACTGGATTATGCGACGTTTGAAGGCAGTATCCCCGAAGGCCATTACGGCGCGGGAGACGTGATCGTCTGGGACCGGGGCGTGTGGATTCCTCAGGGCGACCCGCACGAAGCCTATGAAAAAGGCCGGCTCAAGTTCGAGCTGCAAGGCGAAAAGCTCGCTGGTCTGTGGAACCTGGTGCGCACTCATATGCCGGGCAAGCAGGAGCAGTGGTTCCTGATCAAGCATCAGGACGAGGCAGCCCGGCCCGAGAGCGAATACGACGTGGTGCAGGCCGAGCCGGACAGCGTGCTCAGCGACCGCACCCTCGTGCCCAAGCGGCGGGGCAAGGCCGCTGCCGCCAAAGCCGTCAAGCAACCGGAAAAAGCCGCCAAACCCAAGGCGGCCAGAAAATCCACCAAAGCCACGCTTAGCGGCGCGGCACCGGGGCCGCTTCCGGAAACCCTCAAGCCGGAACTGGCAACCCTGGTGGACAGCGCTCCCGACGGCGAATGGCTGTACGAAATCAAGTTCGACGGGTATCGGGTCATGGCGCGCATCGACAACGGTGAGGTGCGGCTGATCACCCGCAATGGCCACGACTGGACTCACAAACTGCCCAAGCAAGCCGAAGCCCTGGCGGCGCTGGGCCTGGAGTCGGCCTGGCTCGATGGGGAGATGGTGGTCGCCAACGAGCAGGGCGTGCCGGACTTTCAGGCCCTGCAAAACGCTTTTGATGCCGGGAGCAGTGGCAAGATCGCTTATTACCTGTTCGACTTGCCGTACCTCAACGGCATGGACCTGCGCAAAGTGCCGGTCGAAGAGCGGCGGACTGCGCTGGCGGCCGTGCTCAAGGACAACGAGGACCCGCTGTTGCGGTTCTCCGACTCGTTCGAGGAAACCCCCGAGGCCTTGCTCAACAGCGCCTGCCAGATGCAGATGGAAGGGCTGATCGGCAAACGGGTGGGCAGTGCCTATGTATCCCGGCGCAGCAATGACTGGATCAAACTCAAGTGCAAGCGACGCCAGGAATTCGTGGTGGTGGGCTTCAGCGAACCCAAGGGCGCTCGCAGTGCATTCGGTGCCTTGCTACTGGGCTTGCATGACGCTGACAGCGGTGAGTTGCGCTACGCCGGCAAGGTCGGCACCGGTTTCAATGAAGCAACGCTCAAAAGCATCTACCAGCAACTCTTGCCACTGGAAACCAAGAAGGCCGCGGTGGTTAATCCGCCCACGGGTTATGAGGCCAAAGGCGTGCACTGGCTTGAGCCGACCCTGCTGGCCGAGGTGGCGTTCGCTGAAATGACCAAGGAAGGCTCGGTGCGCCACGCGGTGTTTCATGGCCTGCGCAATGACAAACCTGCCAAAGACATCACTGAGGAGCTGGCGAAACCCGTGAAGAAGCCCACGGCTGCGAAAAAAACTGCAAAGAAAGAGCCCGCCCCCGAACCTGCCAAGCCCAAAACCAAGGCGAAAGCCAAGGCCGCCCCAGCGCAGGCCATGGAAGGCAAGGTGCGCATCACCCATCCGGAGCGGGTGATCGACGCCAGCAGTGGTACGACCAAGCTGCAACTGGCGGAGTACTACGCCAGCGTCGCCGAATTCATCCTGCCGCAGCTGGCCGACCGCCCGGTGGCGTTGGTCCGGGCGCCGGACGGGATTGCCGGGGAGTTGTTCTTCCAGAAGAACGCCGAGCGCCTGGCGATCCCGGGCATCACCAGCCTGGACAAGTCAGTCACCGGCCATCCGGTGATGATCATCAACAACCCTGAAGCGCTGATCGGCGCGGTGCAGATGAGCACGGTGGAGTTGCACACCTGGAACGGTACGACCGTGGACCTGGAAAAACCCGACCGTTTTGTCCTCGACCTCGACCCGGACCCGGCGCTGCCATGGAAAAGCATAGTCGAGGCCACGCAACTGACCCTGACCGTGCTGGACGAGCTGGGGCTCAAGGCGTTTCTCAAGACCAGCGGCGGCAAGGGCATCCACATCGTGGTGCCGCTGACGCGCAAGCTGGGTTGGGATGAGGTCAAGGATTTCAGCCATGCCATCGTCAGTCATATCGCCAAGCTGCTGCCAGACCGTTTCTCGGCGGTGTCGGGACCGAAGAACCGGGTAGGGCGGATTTTCATCGATTACCTGCGCAATGGCCTTGGCGCGACCACCATTTGCGCCTACGCCGCACGCACCCGCGAAGGGCTGCCGGTCTCGGTGCCGATTTTTCGCGAGGAGGTGGCTGAGCTTAAAGGCGCCAACCTGTGGAATGTGCACAACGTCCACGAGCGCCTGGCGGAAGTCGGCCATGAACCTTGGGCTGATATGAGGAAAACCCGACAAACCATCACCGCCGAGATGCGCCGGCGGATCGGGATGAAAAAATCCTGAGGTGTTGAGTAACCCTGTGGCGAGGGGCTTTCCAGAAGCTGGACTGACAAGGCGCTTATGCTTTTGTGGCGAGGGAGCTTGCTCCCGCTGGGCTGCGCAGCAGCCCCATCAGGCCGGATACTGCAGTGGGCCAGGGTGAGCTGTGTCAAGTTTGCGAGGGGGCCGCTTCGCGCTGGAGCGCGAGCCCGGCCCAGCGGGAGCAAGCTCCCTCGCCACGGGTCCTATGCCATTCAGGCCGTCTCTCGCACTATCAGCCCACGGGAACCCGCAGGTATTCGGGCTGCAGGACGTTGAACCATAGCAGGATCATTTCCACCAGAATGGTCACCAGCACCAGTAGGCCCACACCCCAGACGCTGGCCGAATACAGCAAGCCCTGTTCCTTCTTGAGGTTCATGAACTTGGGCAGGCCGACGAACAGCAGGAAAGTCGAATAGGCCGACGCCGCCAGTAGCACGATGACCGCCAGCCAACGGTTGGGATAGACCCCGAACACACCGGCCAGGAAGTAGGGGGTAGCGGTATAGGCGGCGAAACCGATGCACTGGTTGACCGAAGGCCGCGCATCGAAGGTGCGGGACATCCAGCGAATGAACAGCCCCATGAGCACGATGCCGACGACGATGGTCAGGTACAGCAACACGCACAGTTGCAACGCACTGGCGCTGTTGAGTCGGACCGTTTCGTTTTCCGCCAGGCTCCAACCGGTCCACGTCACGCCGATGAACAGGCAGACCGCCGGGATCAGCGCCAACAACAGCAGATGGCCAAGGTAGTGGCGCGGGTGCGCCTGTTCCTGTTCGCGGATGTCCTTCCAGGCGAACTCGGGGTTGGTGAACAGTTTGACGAAGGATGCAGACATGACGACCTCCTGATCGAGACAGCCTCCGCATGAGGCCCTTATGGTTTTGAGGTGCGGGATCGGCCAGGGGTTTCATTTTTCTGGGAGCCGCGGCCCGCAGGGCGATCAGAGGGAATGATTCGCCGCGCCAAGGGTCAACCCATCAGCATCCCTGAAGGACTTGTTGCCATGACTGTTGCCCAATCCCTGGTTGAATATTTGCGCGAGCATGAGCTGCGCCTGACCACGGCGGAGTCCTGCACCGCCGGGCAGATTGTCACGCTGCTGGCCGAAGTGCCGGGCAGTGGTTCGCTGATCGAAAGCGGGTATGTGGTGTATTCCCCCGAGGCCAAGCAACGGCTGCTGGGAGTGAGCCCGCGAACCATCGATACCTTCAACCTCACCAGTCGCCAGGTGGCCGAGGAAATGGCGCTGGGCGCCTTGCACGATGCCGATGCCAACGTGGCGGTGGCCACCACCGGAATCCTGGGACCGGATGACATGGACGGGATTCCCGCCGGCACCGTATGTTTTGCCTGGGCATTCCATATCAATGGCAGGCGCGCGCTGTTCAGCCGTCGGGAGCGCTTTTTCGGCAGTCGCAACCAGGTGCAGCGCAGCGCCAGCGAACACGCACTGATGCAGTTGCGGCATTTTCACCAGCGCGCCCTGGCGGGTGAATGCCGTTAGGGAGCGAGCCATGAGTGAAGGCAGCAGACCGGACGATCTGCACGACCGCGTGTTTCCGGTACGCGAGGACATGGCTTACCAGCTCAAGGTCTGGCGATTCGAGCGGGTGGGCTGGTATGCACTGGTATTGCTGGTGATCCTCACCTTGCTGGGGTTGTTTTCCCACGGCCCTTTGAGCAGCCGAGACCTACACAGCAGCGACGGGCGGTTGAGCGTCGAGTATGAACGGTTTCATCGCAGCGGCTCGACCAATCCCATGCTTGTTCGTTTGAAAGGCCAACCCAATGCGCTACTGGAGGTGGAGCTGGGTGGAGACTGGCTGGAGGGTTTTGACGTGCAAGCGGTGCAGCCCCAGCCTACGCGCTCGGCCAGCGCGGGGCAGGGCTTGAAATTCTGGGTCCAGACCGACGCCCAGGGCGAGGCGAGTCTCTATCTGTCCCTGCTCAGCGAAGGCCTGGGGACTTACCACAGCCGGATTGCCATGCCCGGTGGCGCGGCAGTCAGTTTCGATCAATTCATTTTTCCTTAGGTGACCTATGGATTCGGTGCTGCGGGCCGCCGCGATGTACCTGGCGTTGATGGTGCTGTTCAAGATCGCCGGGCGTCGTTCGTTGGCGGAACTCACCACGTTCGATTTCGTCTTGCTGATGATCATCGGCGAGGCCACCCAGCAGGCCCTGCTGGGGGACGATTTTTCGTTGACCAATTCGCTGATGGTGATTGTCACGCTGATTGCCATCGATGTGGGGCTGTCGTTGCTTAAACAGCGTTCCAGATGGGTGTCGCAGCTGATCGATGGCGGGCCGACCGTCATTGTCGAGAATGGGCGGATTTTGCAGGGGCGGATGCGGCATGCGCGGTTGGTGGAGGCGGACATCATGGAAGCGGCTCGTTCGAGCCAGGGGATTGAGACGCTGGAGCAGATCAAGTTTGCGATTATTGAGCGTAATGGGAAGATTTCGGTGATTGCCAAGGAGTCCTCTTGATCGGTTGTTTAGATCGTTGTGGGAGCGAGGTTGCTCGCGATGGCGGCCTGGTGGTCGACCTGGATTTTCGTGTGCATATCCGTTGCTGCGGTAACGGCTTCTTACGGTTCCGCCTTTACGGCGGGTTACTTTTGAAAGGGCGCCAAAAGTAACCAAAAGCGCCTCGCCCCACCACTGGGCACCTCGCTTACGCTCGGTGTTCCCTCACTCCGGCATTGCTCCGTGGGCCCGCCGCGATGGGCCATCCATGGCCCTGCGCGGCTAACCCGGCATCCATGCCGGGATGCCCACTGCGCAATGCCTGCGTTCGGCCCTTGTGGTTGATGGGGCGTCCAAGATCAGAAGCCAGAGCAAAAGCCGGAGCAAAAGCCAGAGCAAAAGCCAGAGCAAAAGCCAAAGCAAAAGCCAGAGCAAAAGCGAGGCGGTCTGGCAGAGGGTTTGTTTCTCCGAGCTTACCCAGATCCGACTGTGGGAGCGGGCTTGCCCGCGAAGACGGCCTGACAGCCAACCTATCTCTCGCGGCATACCCCAATCCAACTGTGGGAGCGGGCTTGCCCGCGAAGACGGCCTGACAGCCGACCTATCTCTCCCGGCATACCCCGATCCAACTGTGGGAGCGGGCTTGCCCGCGAAGACGGCCTGACAGCCGACCTATTTCTCGCGGCATACCCCGATCCAACTGTGGGAGCGAGCCTGCTCGCGATAGCGGTCGCAGGGGCAATCCGGTTTCAGGTTGGAACTCGTTTGGCCAAGGGCCGGCAGTCAGACACGAGGTCTGCTGCGCAGCCCAGCGGGAGCAAGCTGCCTCGCCACGGGAATTGTGGGGAGCTAGAGGATGGGTTTGCCGCCGGTGATGCCATAGCGCGAGCCGGAGATGTAGCTGGACTCATCGGACGCCAGCAGCACGTAGATCGGTGCGACTTCCACCGGCTGGCCGGGGCGGCCCAAGGGGGTCTGGGAGCCGAAGTTCTGTACTTCTTCCTCGGGCATGGTGGCGACGATCAGCGGAGTCCAGATCGGTCCAGGCGCAACGCTGTTCACGCGGATGCCCTTGGGGCCGAGCATCTGCGCCAGGCCGCCGGTGAAGTTGGCGATGGCGCCCTTGGTGGTGGCGTAGGCCAGCAGGGTTGGCTTGGGCATGTCCGAGTTAACCGAGCTGGTGTTGATGATCGAGCCGCCGGCCTTCATGTGCGGTACGGCGGCCTGGCAGATCCGGAACATCGAGGTGATGTTGATATCGAAGGTGCGCACCCATTCTTCGTCGGGGATGTCTTCGAGGTTTTCGTGAGTCATCTGGAACGCGGCATTGTTGACCAGCACGTCGATGCGGCCAAAGCGCGCCACGGTTTCGTCGACGATCTTGTAGCACTGGGCCTTGTCCGCCAGGTCTCCCGGCAGCAACAGGCACTGTCGACCGGCCTGCTCGACCCAGCGGGCGGTTTCTCGGGCGTCGTCGTGTTCGTCCAGGTAGGAAATCGCGACGTCGGCGCCTTCACGGGCGAAGGCAATCGCTACGGCTCGACCGATACCGCTGTCAGCGCCGGTGATCAGCGCGATTTTGTTCGCCAGGCGCCCGGATCCGGTATAGCTCTGCTCGCCGCAATCGGGATACGGGTCCATCTTGCGCTGCGTGCCGGGCACCGGCTGGCTCTGTTTCGGGAACGGTGGGGTAGGGTAGTCGACCATGATGGATCTCCATGCAGTTTGTGAATGCGATGGAGGGTGGACTATGGGGTTTGCGGGAGAGTTCGGTTGAATGTCTGGCGTGATGGATGAGCGTGGTGGGCAAAAAATATTCAACACACCGGATTCCCCGTGGCGAGGGAGCTTGCTCCCGCTGGGCTGCAAAGCAGCCCCCTTGTTCTACCTGATACAGTCCTTCGGGGCCGCTTCGCGCCCCAGCGGGAGCAAGCTCCCTCGCCACGGGGCCAAGGTGTCGGGAAGTTAGCGGCGGGCCTTCAGGCTGCGCTCCATGCGTGCGATGCCTTCTTCCAGCAGGCTGCGCGGGCAGCCGAAGTTCAGGCGCACGAACTGGGCGGCGTCGTCGCCGAAATCCAGCCCGGCGCTGAGGCCGACCTTGGCTTGCTTCAGGAAGAACCCTTGTGGGTCGTCCAGTCCCAGTGCCGAGCAGTCCAGCCACGCCAGGTAAGTGCCCTGGGGTACGGTCATGGTGATTCCCGGCAAGCGCGTCTTCACGGCGTCGACCAGGTAATCGCGGTTGGCCTGCAGGTAGGTTTTCAGGGCTTGAAGCCATGGGCCGGCTTCGCTGTAGGCGGCGCGGGTCGCTTCAAGGCCCAGGGCATTGACACTGTCGACCATGCCGGCGCGGGCGTTGTTGACCCGCTCGCGCACTTTAGCGTTCTGGATGATGGCGAACGAAGTTTTCAACCCAGCGATGTTGAAGGCCTTACTGGCCGACATGAGTGTGATCGTGCGCTCGGCGATTTCCGGGCTCAGGGACGCGGTGGGAATGTGCACGCGGCCATCGAAGCACAGCTCGGCGTGGATCTCGTCGGAGATGATCCAGGCATCCTGTTCCAGGCAGATGTCGGCCACGGCCTGAAGCTCGTCCCGATCGAACACCTTGCCCAGCGGATTGTGAGGATTGCTCAGCAACAGCGCGCCACCGCCTTGCAACGCATCGCGCAAGGTGGCCAGGGGCGTGTGGAACTGGCCATCGACCGGGTCGAACGGCAGCTCGACCTTGTTCAGTTTCCAGTGACCCGGTGCATTGCGCAGCGGCGGGTAGTTCGGCACTTGCACCACCACATTCTGATCCGGCTCCACCAGCGCGTGCAGCGCCATGTTGAAACCCGGTTCCACACCCGGAAGGAACACGATCTGCTGTGGCTCGACGCGCCAGGCGTACTTGTCCCACAGGTCGGCCACCACCGCGGCCCGCAAGTTGTCCTGGGCCACGCTATAACCGAGCATCGGGTGTTCAAGGCGCTTGTGCAGCGCATCGATCACCGCCGGCGGGGCAGGGAAATCCATGTCGGCCACCCACATCGGCAACACATCCGCTGGATAGCGGCTCCACTTGGTGCTGCCGGTGCCGTGGCGTTCCAGTACCGTGTCGAAATCGAATGTCATGATGGTTCCATCAGGTCGCGTAGTGAGATGGCCGTCATGATAAAGCAAGTTGCAACGCTGACCAGCGCCCGCTACGCCAGCTTGAACGGCAACTGACGTATCGGTTTGCCCGTCAGGCTCGCGATGGCGTTCGCGAACGCGGGAGCCAGCGCCGGCAGGCCGGGCTCTCCCATGCCGGTGGGCGGTTCGGCGCTGGGTACGATATGCACGCTGATTTGCGGCATGTCGCTGATGCGCGGAACACTGAAGTCAGCAAAATTACTCTGCTGCACCACGCCCTCCTTGAGCGTGATTGCTCCACCGGGCAGGCACATCGACAGGCCCATGAGCGCGGCACCTTGCACCTGGGCCTCGACGCTGCGCGGGTTGACCACCAGATTGCAATGCACCCCGGCGGTCACCTGATGCAGCACCGGGCGCCCTTCCTGCACGGAGGCCTCCACGACGTAGGCCACCACCGAGCTGAATGACTCATGGACCGCGACGCCCCAGGCGCGTCCCGCCGGCAATTGACGTTTGCCGTACTCGCTTTTGTCCACGGCCAGTTGCAGCGCAGCCCGATGGCGCGGACGTTGATCGGCGAACAGCTTCATCCGGTAAGCCACCGGGTCCTGTGCGGTGGCTCGGGCGATTTCATCGATCAACGTTTCCATCACGAACGCGGTATGGGTAGAGCCGACGCTGCGCCACCACAGTATCGGTACGTTGAGTTTCGGGTGATGGACCGTCAGGCGCATCGGCACCGGGTAAGGATCGCGCATGCCTTCGGTCGCGGTGGGGTCGATGCCGTTTTTCACCCGTGCGCCGAACAGCGTGTCGGTCAGGATCGATTGCCCGACCAGAGCATGATCCCAGGCCAGCACCGTGCCGTTCTCGTCAAAGCCGATACGCGCATGGTGCAGGTGCATGGGACGGTAATAGCCGCCCTTGATGTCGTCTTCACGGCTCCAGAGCGTGCGTATCGGTGCGGTCAGCCCGACGCCGCGGGCGGCCTTGGCCACTTCGCACGCCAGCGCGACAAAGTCGCCACTGGGCACACCGCGCCGCCCGAAGCCTCCGCCTGCCGTTTGCACGTTCATCCGGATCTGCTCCGGCTTGAGATCCAGCACTTTGGCAGCGACGACACTGTCCCCGCCAGGGAACTGCGTGCCGACCCACAGCTCGGCGCGTCCGTCGGCAACCTGTACGGTACAGTTCAGCGGTTCCATGGGGGCATGGGCGAGGTAGGGGAACAGGAACTCTGCCTCCAGTCGATGCGGCGCCCCGGCCAGTGGCGTCATGTCGGCATCGAAATGCACCGGTCCAGGCTGGCTGGCCAGTTCCCGGTACTGGAGCACTTGCTGTTCGCTGTCCACCTTCTCGACAGCGGAAAGGTCCCATTCCAGCTTCAACGCATCACGCGCCAGTTTCGCCTGCCAGTAGCCCTCGGCAATCACCGCCACGCCTTGCGCACCGCCATCGAGCGGCACCCGCAAGACGGCCTTGACCCCTTTGATCGCCCGTGCCGCGCTGTCATCCAATGAGGCGATCTTGCCGCCAAACACCGGTGGACGGGCCACCACGGCGGTCAGTTGCCCGGGCAGGTGTACGTCGATGCCGAAATCCTGCTGGCCGCTGCTCTTAGCTTTGGCATCGATGCGGGTGGTGGCCTGACCGATGATGCGAAAATCCTTGGGGTCCTTGAGCGTGACCGTCTGCGGGACGGGCAGGGCCATCGCAGCTTCGGCCAGTTCCCCGTAACTGGCTTTGCGGCCTGCCGGGCCGAGTACCGTACCGGCCTGAGTGCTCAGGCTTGTGACTTCCACGTTCCACCGCGAGGCCGCCGCCGCAAGCAGCATGGCGCGCGCGCGGGCGCCGAGTTCGCGATATTGGACATAACTGTTCTTGATCGAGCTGGAGCCGCCAGTCAGGTGCAGGCCGAAAACCGGATCCTGATAGGCCGCGTCGCTGTTGCCGTTGCGGCTGCGTACCAGGCTCCAGTCGGCGTCGAGTTCTTCGGCGAGAATCATGGGCAGGCCGGTCTGCACGCCCTGGCCGAACTCCAACCGGTTGATTGTCATTGTGATCTGGCCGTCTGGCGCAATCTGCACGAATGCAGAAGGCTGCTGCTGCGGCTTGAGCGAGGCGCCGGCAGTGTCGTCCTGTTGCGCCAGGGCCAGGTGAGGAAATGCACCCAGGGCCAGGCCGCCGATACCGACGATCTTGAGGAAGCTGCGCCGGGCAAGCGTGGCGGGGCCGTCGAGCGCATCGCGTTCGTGCATGTATTGCAACGCACCGGGAAGCTCGCTCTGGAAGATATCGTTCAACATGTCGAACTCCGGTCAGGCCAGGGCTTTAGCGGCGTCAGCCACCGCAGCGCGGATACGGGCGTAAGTGCCGCAACGGCAGATGTTGCCGGCCATGGCCGAATCGATCTCGGCCGCGGTGGGTTGCTTGCCTTTGGGCTGGGCCTTGAGGAAAGCGGTCGCGCTCATGATCTGGCCACTCTGGCAATAGCCGCATTGCGCCACGTCGTGCTTGACCCAGGCCTCGTAGACGGCGCTGCCCACCGGATCGTCGCCCTGTGTGGCCGCCTCGATGGTGGTGATCTTCTTGCCTTCGGCGGCTGCGATGGGGGTTACGCAGGAACGGATGGCCTGGCCATCCAGGTGAACGGTGCAGGCTCCGCACAACGCCGCGCCGCAACCGAACTTGGTGCCGGTCATGCCCAGCGTGTCGCGCAGGGTCCAGAGAATCGGGGTGCCAGGGTCTATGTCAACCGTGTACTCACGGCCATTGATGTTCAGGACGCTCATAGTCGGACCAGCTCCGGATGGTTTGGCTCCGGTTAACTATAGGAACAAATCCGTAGGGCCGATTGCACGATCCGGGTGGATGATTGCCTGATCGTGCAATCGCTGAACGCCTGCTCAGGCGCAAGGGAATCAAGCGAAGCATTGCAAATGTATCTCTGTGTATCCAACCCACCCGCCGATACGCGCTGTTTCTTTACAGACCATCGGTGACACATCGGCGATACCCGACTGGCGTCAAATGGGACCCATCGAGACAGCACAAGCCGTCTCACAGGAAACCCTACATCGGAGAGATCGTCATGAACTGGAAGAACCTCAGCCTCGCTTCAGTATTCGCCATCCTGAGTCTCGGCGCTGTCGCCGCCAATGCCCAGGACGCCGTCAAACCCCACGCCTACATGTACGGCGACCACCTGGACATCGCCAAGGTGCTGTCGGTCAAGCAAGCGGCGTCCTCGGGCTGCGGGATCGTCGAATCGCGCATGACCTACCTGGACTCCAGCGGTCGTATCCAGGCGCTCGACTACAGCACCTTCGCTCAGGACTGCGACCAGGGCAATTGACGCCCGGGCCCTTCAGAGGCGCTTGAGCGGGCGCACTTTGCGGTCGCCGATACCAAGGTATCGATCGACACCTTGGTGCAATCGCCGCTGCGCAATCGCGGTGGTTTGATCAGCCTGCCTGAGTCGCGGCGACGCACCTGAACGAGGCGCGCTGCGGCCCATGACCGCTCCGGCAACGATCGCCAGCCCCAAGGGCTATTTACTCAAGGAGTTTCACCATGCTTGTCACTTCGTCCGCTCTTGCCTGGCCACGTTGCCTGGCGCGCTCCGCCAGCGCCAGCCTGGTGAGCCTCGCCCTGTTGGCTGCCAGCGGCGGTGCCTGGGCCGCTGCCGCGGCAGAACCATCAGGCGCCAGCGCACCGAGCCAATCCGACGCCATCCGCCCGTATCTCATTCACGTTGACGAGGCGAAATTGACCGAGATGCGCAAGCGCATCGCCGCCAGCCGTTGGCCTGACAAGGAGACGGTCAGCGACGTGTCCCAAGGCGTGCAGCTGGCCCAGGTGCAAGCGCTGGTGAAGTACTGGGGCGACGGCTACGACTGGCGCAAGGCCGAGGCCAGGCTCAACGCCTTGCCCGAGTTCATTACCACCATCGACGGCGTCGACATCCAGTTCATCCATGTGCGTTCGCGCCACCCCAACGCGATGCCGTTGATCCTGACCCACGGCTGGCCGGGGTCGCAGTTCGAATTCCTCAAGACCATCGGTCCGTTGACTGACCCGACCGCATACGGCGGACGTGCCGAAGACGCTTTCGACGTGGTGATCCCATCGATTCCGGGCCACGGTTTTTCGGGAAAACCGACGGAACTGGGCTGGGGGCCTGACCGGGTGGCGAAAGCCTGGGATGTGTTGATGAAGCGCCTGGGCTACAACCACTACGTGTCCCAGGGCGGTGACCACGGTTCGGTGATTTCCGATGCCCTGGGCCGACTGTCGCCGCCGGGCTTGCTGGGCATCCACCTGAACATGCCGGCCACCGTTCCGCCGGAGCTGGTCAAACCGATCAACAGCGGTGACCCGGCGCCCGCCGGGTTGAGCGCTCCGGAGCGCAGGGCCTATGACTCGCTGAGCACGTTCTTCGGTCGCAATGCTGCCTACGGCGCGATGATGGTGACGCGCCCACAGACCATCGGATACCTGCTGGCCGACTCACCGTCTGGCACGGCGGCGTGGATGTACGAGAAATTCGCCGCTTAGACCGACAGCGACGGCAAACCCGAGCGGGTGCTCAGCCGTGATGAAATGCTCGACGACATCAGCCTGTACTGGCTGACCGACACCGGCGCGTCGTCCTCCCGTTTCTACTGGGAGAACAACAACAATAACTTCAGCGCTGCGGCGCAGAAGACCGCGGACATCAAAGTCCCGGTGGCAATCACCGTGTTCCCTCACGAGATCTATCGTGCCCCTGAAACCTGGGCAAAGCGGGCGTATCCGTCGCTGGCCTATTTCCGCGAGGTCAGCAAGGGCGGCCACTTTGCCGCCTGGGAACAGCCTCAGTTGTTCAGTGAAGAGTTGCGCGAGGCCTTCCGCCCATTGCGCGCGGCGGCAAAAGACAGCGTTGCGCAAACCAACCGTTAAACCCTCCAGGCGGCTCCGCCCCCGGAGTCGCGTACCCGCTGTTCGCAAGGAGATCCCCATGGACATGACCCTCTCGAAACAACACACCGCACCGCGCCAGCGCCGTCTGCTGGCCCCCTCGATCCTGGTGTTCGCCATGATGCAGCTGGGCGCGCTGGGGCTTGCCTCGTCCCAGGCCAGCGCCGCCGAGGTGCCAGCGAGCACCATCAGCGCTATCACGCCCGGCAGTCATACCTCCCTGGGCACGTTGAAACACGTCAAGGCGGGGCTGCTGGATGTGTCTTATGCCGAACTTGGCCCAGCCGATGGGCCGGTGGTGATCCTGCTGCACGGTTGGCCCTATGACATCCACAGCTACGCCGACGTCGCACCGGCACTGGCCGAGAAGGGCTACCGGGTATTGATCCCGTCTGCCCGCGGGTATGGCGAAACGCGCTTCCTGTCTGCCAAGACCCTGCGCAACGGCCAGCCTTCAGCGCTGGCGAGCGACCTGATCGATTTCATGGACGCGTTGCATATCAAACAGGCGGTGCTCGGTGGCTATGACTGGGGCGCACGCACCGCCGATATCGTTGCGGCTCTCTGGCCGGAGCGCGTCAAGGCGCTGGTGGCGGTCAGTGGCTACCTGATCGGCAGCCAGGAGGCCGGCAAGGCGCCACTGCCACCGGCCGCCGAATTGCAGTGGTGGTATCAGTTCTACTTCGCGACAGAACGCGGTCGCCTGGGCTACGAGAAAAACACCCACGATTTCGCCAAGCTGATCTGGCAACTGGCGTCGCCGAAATGGAAGTTCGACGACGCGACCTATGAGCGCAGCGCTGCGGCCCTGCAGAACCCCGATCACGTCGCCGTTTCGATTTACAACTACCGCTGGCGCCTGGGCCTGGTCAAGGGCGAAGCCAAGTACGACGCGCTGGAGAAAAAACTGGCGACATTCCCAGCCATCAGCGTGCCGACCATCACCATGGAGGGCGACGCCAATGGTGCCCCGCATCCGCCGGCCGAAGCCTATGCCAAACGCTTCACCGGCAAGTACGAGCATCGCCTGATCGACGGGGGTATCGGCCACAACCTGCCACAGGAGGCTCCCCAGGCCTTCGCCCAGGCCGTGATCGATGCCGACCACCTCTGACCACGGCTCGTAGGGAGAACGACATGACATTCAAGCGACTGGCAGCCTGTGCTGCCCTTGCCTCGGCTGCGCTGGCCGCGACCGGCGCGGCCCTCGGCGAGGCGGGCAGTGGTGAGGCTTCACCGATCTACGGGGTGAAGATCCCCGACGGGTATCGCGCCTGGCAACTGGTCGGCCCGGCCCAGGAGGCCGAGCCACTCAATGAGCTGCGTGCAGTGCTGGGCAACGCGAAGGCGATCAAGGCCTATCAGGACGCAACGCTGCCGTTCCCGGACGGCACGGTGCTGGTCAAGCTGGCCTGGAAGCACGTCCAGTCGCCGGAGTTCGAGCCGGCGTCGATCCCCGGCGCGGCGACCACCGTGCAGGTAATGGTCAAGGACTCCAAGCGATATGCCGCCACTGGCGGTTGGGGATTCGGGCGTTTCATCAACGGTAAGCCCGCCGATGAAGCCCAGCACCAGACCTGTTTCGCCTGTCACCAGGCGCGGGTCCAGAACCATGACTTTGTGTTTACCCGCTATGCCCCGTAGGGACAGCGGTTGATGACGTTACCTCTAACCTCTCGGCGACAGACACACCGCTATCGCGAGCAGGCTCGCTCCCACAGGGGGCCGCATTAAGCTTCAGATCCGCGCGCATCTCAATAATGTGGGAGCGAGCCTGCTCGCGAAGCGGCTTGCCAGCCAATCTGGCTCTCCTGGCTGTACTTGGGTCCAGCTGCGGGGGCAGAGCTTGCTCGCGATGAGGCCGAACGTATCGGCCGCTTGACGCAAGCCTTGTAAAGTCGAGAGGAAAGGCGGGTGCAGAAGACGACTGATTACTCTTCCACGGGCGGTGCCAGCGATTCGAGAATCGCGCTGCGGCAGACTTCGAGGATTTCATCCGCCAATGGGGAGTCGTCCGGGCAGGCCCGTGACAGGATGATTGCGCCGACGGCCTGGGCCATTTTGCCGATCACTATCGCTCGTACGTCTTGTTGAGCGGCGTCGTCCAGTTTCGCCGCGCCGCGTTCAAGGACCGCGAACATTTGTGCGAGGCCATCGCCAAATGTGTTCTTGACCTCTTGCGGTTGGCGCGCAGCATCACCGCAAAGGGCGGAGAGGGTACAGCCGGTGCTGCGATCGTCGCGGTGCGCTCGCGACACATAATGCTCGAAGAAACCGACAAGGCCGATGCCGTCGCTGTCCTGAACCGATCGGGACAGTCCGGCGGCGCAAGCTTCGGCCATCAAGTCCGCCTTGGAGCCAAAGTGTTTATAGAAACCGCCGTGGGTGAACCCGGCGGCTGCCATCAGATCCGCCACTCCGATGCCATCGAAGCCACGTTCACGGAACAGGGCGGAGGCCGTCTCCACGATGTGTGCTCGATTGGCCTGCGCCTGCGCTTTTGTGACTCTCATACCCTATGCCTCTTGTTTCGGACAACTGTCGGGCCCAGTGTACATTGATGTCAGATGTAATCGAAGTGACGGTTCTCCATCGAAGCCAGGTTGCAGTCAACCCTGGTCGAGTCGGGGCATGCGTCCAGGGCTTGTTTCACGCTCAGGCTTGAGGGCGATAGCGCTCGGCTGCATGGGCCTGGCGAATGTCCGACATCAACCCTAGCCGCGCGCCTTCCAACGCGTCCCAACGATTGGCCACGTGCAGCGGCGGAATGGTGACTTGTTCGCGTCGATCGAAGCCGACCAGCGCGGCATCGACCAGTTCTTCGACGTCCATGACCTCAGGGAGTGCGTTGATGTCCATGCCGGCACGCTCCCAGATCTCAGTGCGAGTCGCCGCGGGCAATACCGCCTGTACATAGACACCCTTGGAGGACAATTCCACATTCAGGCCTTGGGACAGGAACAACACGAATGCCTTGGTGGCCCCATAGACTGTCATGCCCAGTTCAGGTGCCAGACCTACCACCGAGCCAATGTTAACGATGGAGCCTTGACCCGCCTGCACGAAACGCGGTGCCACGGCTGCCGCCAGTCGTGTCAGGGCCGTGGTGTTGAGGGCAATCAGGCGTTCGATGGCATCGCCGGTCTGCTGGGTGAAGCCGCCGGACTGAGCCATGCCGGCGTTGTTGATCAGGATGCCGATGCCGGCGTCGTCCCGCAGGCGGGTCTCCAGCGCCGATAGATCGGCCGATTGGGTCAGGTCGGCTTGCAGTACATCGACGTCAACTTTATGTTTTTCGTGCAGCTGCGTTGCCAGGGCATCCAGGCGGGCCTTGTCGCGGGCGACCAGCACCAGGTCGTGGCCGCGGCGAGCAAACCGTTCTGCGTAGACAGCGCCGATGCCACTGGATGCACCGGTAATGAGGACTTTCGAAAGCGTGGCCATGCTGATTGTTCCTGTATCGGTTAGACGTTGGAATTTGTTGGGAAGGCGTCTTTATGATTACGCTCGAAATCTAAACTGTCAACGCTTTGATTATGATCAGCATCAAATAAACTGAAGCCGTGATTGCTCACGCTGGCGGACATGGCCGACACCCGAGTAAAGGCGTGGCAGAGGGAAGGCGTCAGGACGCGAGGGACGTGTCTAGAAAACCGCAATAGGCAAGCGGCCCTGGATGGGCCGCCGTCGAGTTTGATCCGGCCAGAGTTGGCAGGTCAGAAAATGAATTTGAACAGCGCGATCACCACGATCAGGCCAATCAGAAAAATGATGCCAACGGTACCGCCAAGGAATTTCAACATGAGGTCACTCTCTTCAGGTGGGCTTACTGTTCTAGACCACGGGTGAGACTGCGCGTTTCGTTGAGTTTCCGATTGGCCTGCAAGTGGATCTTCCTGACCGCTTTTCCAGGTTTGCTGCGTTGCTATTCGGAGACGGTCACCCGATTGCGCCCGGACTTTTTCGAGGTATAGAGCGCTTGGTCCGCCCACGAAATCAGGTCGGCGTGGTTGATGGAAGGTTTGCTCAGGTCGGCCACTCCCAGGCTGATCGTCAAGCGAATCACCTTGTCGCCGTAGGGTACGTCCATTTCCTCGACGGCGTTGCGCAGACGTTCGGCAAACATCCTTGCGCCCGCCTTGTCGGTGTCTGAAAGCACCACGCCGAACTCTTCACCGCCATAACGTCCGGCCACGTCGGAGTCGCGCACGTGCTCGCGGATCAGTGCGGCGATCTGTTCGAGCACCTTGTCGCCGGCCGGATGGCCGTAGGTGTCGTTGATCAGCTTGAAGTGGTCAATGTCGAACATCACCAGGCTGGACATGGTGCCGTAGCGCTGGTGCCGGGCGTAGACGGCCTTCAGGGCTTCTTCCCAGTGGCCGCGGTTGTACAGGCCGGTCAGGCGATCAGTGCTGGAGAGTTTCTGCAGTTGCGCGTTGGCACTTTGCAGTTGGTGGCGGTTGGTGGCAACGTCCGTGACGTCGTAAATCACCAGGCAGATGTGGTTGATCTTGCTGTCGGGCGAGCGCAGCGGCAGCAGCGTGGTGTTCTGGTACATGAACTCTTCCTGGCCGGTGATCGGCTGGTAGCTCTTGAACCGCACCAGATACGGACGCTGTTCCCATACCGTGAAGGCCGGCGTACCCAGGGCCGCAACGCTTTCGACCTTGCGGCTGAACCATTGGCGATCCACTTCTGGAAACAGACTGAAAAAATGCTGGTTGTGGGCATCCTTGGGCTGAACCCCGGAGCGGTTCTCCATGAAGGTGTTCCAGACTTGCACCCGATAATCACGGTCGAGCACCACCACGCCGACATCGATGCTCTGGACGATCGCCAGCAACCAGTGAAACTCGTTCAGATCAACAGGATTGTGCATGGCTCAGCTCATCAGGTAGGCGAGTTTGTGGGTCAGGCGCTCGATGGAATCCTCCGTGAACAACAGCAGCAGGTCGAAGCGGATATCGTGACCCTCCAGGCTGTAGCTGATCTCCACCGCCAGGGTCTTTTTCCAGTGTTTCTGGTTGACCCGGATCAGCTCGTCGATGGCCGCGTGCTGGCCGAGGATCTGCGGATGGCCTTGTGAAAACACCACGTCGATCTGTTCGGCGATGCTGCTCAGGCACGCCCCGATCAGCACGCTGGAGAGATCGAGCAGCATCTCCAGATCGGAATAATCTTCGCTCTGGCGTTGCATCAATTGGGCGATATCGGCGACTTCCGAATCGTGGAACATCAGCAGCGCTTCGCCGGCGATGCCGCTGCCGATGAAACCCTGACAAATGGCAGTGAGCTGATCGCAGCTGCTGGCATCGCTCAATGCCATGTGCAATTCACCGACTTCCAGGACGTTGACGTTCGGCACCGGCAACTGCACGAAAACACCCAGGACCTTGGCGATCAAGGCTGCTGCACGGCCGATGGCCACGTTGACGGTTTCGCGGAACGCATCGTGGAAATTGATCGCGGTGTTGGGGATCTCGCGATCAGGCTGTGGCGCCTGGCGGTGGTCCGTCAGTAGCCCGAGCCGATTGAGGATCTGACGCAGCTCGCTTTCGTCGAAAGGCTTCTTCAGGAAGGCCAGCGCGCCCAGCTCCAGCACCCGGCGTACAGCTTCCTCCTGGACGTCACCGGAAATCACGATGACTTGTGCCTTGAGCCCTTCGTCGCGCAAGGCACTGAGCACTTGGTAACCGTCCATTTCCGGCATGGTCAGGTCGAGCAGCACCACCTGACCCAGGCCCTTGCGTATGGCGTCCATGGCCTGGCGACCATTACCGGCCTCGGTGACAGAAACCGCCCAGTCCGCCGGCAGCGCCCGCAACACTTGCTTGCGGGCCATGTTCGAATCGTCACATACCACTAGGGGAATCACTGACACAGACGCGGCTCTCATCAGGGAAAGTACTACGGGGCATCATGCCATAAGTACGCAGAGACTAGCCAAAGCGCAGCGGTTTCGCTGTCTTGGGACGCACTGGCTGGGGATCTAGCCTGTTAAGGCATTGGAGGCTTCCGGCGCTCGGGGAGTTCCGAAATGTTCCCATCGGCAGATGGCGCAGCATGATCCGGCGTTACCGTCTGCCGCTCATCATGAGCAATAACCTGGTGGTGTGGTGGTTGAGGGCAACGCGAGACGCGATGAAAAAAGCCCGCGCACTTTGATGAGTGCGCGGGCTTCTGATCGAACGAACCTGCTATCAGAAACGCATGCCCTTGAACGGGTTCCAGGTTTGTTCGCCTTTCACTTCCTTGAGGTAATAGGCGTAGTTGGTCGTCAAGGCATACATGACGGACGCTGCGCCGTTCAGGCCGGAGCTCAGCGCACGTGGAAATTCCATGCCGAGGATCGCGAAAATCACGCTCAAGCCGATATTGATGCCAAGGAAAATGCCGAGCAGGGCAAGGTTTTTCTTCCAGAGCCCGAGGACAAACAGATAGATCGGGCCGAAGAAAAACGCGATGACATTGGCATTGATCAGGATTTTTTCCTTGAAGCCTGGCAGCGCCTTGAGGGCAACCTTGTGACGCGGGTCGTTTGGTGGGCCGTAGGTTTCGAAGAAGTTGAAGCGCGCCTGCCACTTGGCGCTGTATTTACCGCTGGCTTGGGCCTGCTCGGTGGTGCTCATTTTTGACGGCTCCTAATATTCCATGAGTTGCTGGTTGTTCTTCCGGGATGTCCCTGCGCGCCCGTGTTTTACAGCCAGGCGCAATCTGGCGCGTTAGCGCTCGACGCTTTATAAAGGCTGGCCTGGATAAATGCCTGACTGGCGGCTCGATCTGTGAAGCGCGTCACTGAAGCCGGGTCGAAGCGTGCCGGTTACTCCACCACCGCGTTGTAGACCACGGTCTGCGCACCGTCTTTCTTGATGGTGAGCTTGTTGCCTTGCGCCAGCGCCTCTACACCTTCGGAGCAACCTTCCACGACGCTCTTGCCGTCCACCTGCTCGGTCTTGGTATCGAAGGTGAACACATAGGTAGACGCGGGGCAGGCATTGCCGCCTTCGCCCGTGGAGATGACCAGGACATATTTGGTCGGGCCGAACTTGTAGGCTTTTTCAATGGCCACGTAGCCGGTGTACTCGGGCTCTTCGACGATGGATTCCATTACGTTGACCACGCCCGCACGGGACGGGTAGTTCAACGCGGTACCCAGGTCCATGCTCTGGGTTGTGAAGGGCCCCGCGCTGTCTTCGCCAACCGTGACCGTTTCGTAGGCCACGCCAGGCGCGGCGGGCTCTTGCTCGGTGTTGGAGGGAGAGGTAGCGGCCAAGCTCTGCTGGGCGAATGCAAGGAGGGCAACGGCAAACACATGCTTCATCGGCGAAGTCCTTTTCTTGAAGGTGGGCAAGGCCGACAGTATCGCTAAACCCGGCAGGATTGTCTGCGGTTTGCGCTCGCCGCACGCGATTGAACAGTACGCACGCCGCTGCGGTCTACGCCTTGGAGAGGGGAACAAGGACTTGAGCGATGATCATTGCGTGTCTGGGATGGGGTTCGTTGATATGGAAGCCACAATCGCTGCCGCTGGCGAGTGAGTGGTTTGTGGATGGCCCGAGCCTGCCGATCGAATTTTCCCGGATCAGCGACGGGGGCGAAGTCGCGACGGTGATCTGTCCGAACGCACCGCCCAGCAGGGTTCTCTGGACGGTGCTGGATGTAGGGTCCCTCGATGAAGCGTGCAGGGCACTGCAAGAGCGCGAGCAGATTGCGCAAGAGCGCCAGGATGGCATCGGCATTCTTACCGTGGGCAACTCGCCGCTGGGCATCATCGGTGAATGGGCGGCGGCCCGGCAGATCGATGCGGTGATCTGGACCGCGCTGCCGCCCCGGCTGGAGGGCGTGGAGGGCCTCGTGCCGTGCATCGACGATGTGATCGGCTACCTCGGCGCCCTGACTGGCGAAGCCCGGGACCATGCTCGCCATTACATCCAGCAGACGCCGGCGCAGATCGATACGCCTTACCGCCGGGCAATCATCAAGACGCTGGGGTGGGGATGATGCCCATCGCCTCGACCCAGCTTAGTGCCGCCACGACATCTGAAGGATGCCTGATGCAATACCCCAAGCTCATCCACCACGGCGCCCACGAAGGCGTCACCGGTTCGTGCCACCAATTGTGGATGGACGACACGTGCAGCGTGCTGATCGACTGCGGCCAGTTCCAGGGCGAGGACGAAGGGCAGGGCGCTGACGAAAGGCTTGCCCTGGACTTCTCCATCGAAGGCATCAAGGCCCTGATCGTCACCCATGTGCACATCGACCATGTAGGGCGGATTCCGAATCTGTTGGCGGCTGGCTTCGAGGGGCCGATCCTGTGCAGCGAGCCCTCGGCCCGGCTGTTGCCGATCGTGCTGGAAGACGCGTTCCGCCTGACCATCAGCCGCGACCAGGAACAGCTGGAACGCTACCTCAAGGTGGTGGAGCAGCGGATCATCGCCTTACCCTACGAAAATTGGTTCACGCTGCACGAGGCTGATCAGACCGAGTGCAAAGTGCGCTTGCAACCAGCGGGGCACGTGCTGGGTTCGGCCTATGTGGAATTCGAGATGAGCCGCGCCGAAGCGGGAAGCCGACGCGTCGTGTTCAGTGGCGACCTCGGCGCACCCCACTCACCTATCCTGCCGGATCTGATACCGCCCGAGCGCGCGGACCTGCTGATCATGGAGAGCACCTACGGCGACCGTCGTCATGAAGACCGCGTGCACCGCCGCGAACGTTTGCAGGTCGCCATCGAGCGTGCGTTGAGGGATCAGGGCACGGTGCTGATTCCGTCGTTCAGCATCGGCCGGACCCAGGAGCTGCTGTACGAGTTGGAGGAAATCCTCCACGAGCAGGACGCGGCCAGCACCGGCGAACCGGATAAGCGCAGCAAGGACGATGCGCTCGACATCGACTGGCCAGAGATCCCGATCATCCTCGACTCGCCACTCGCCGGCCAGTTCACCAGTGTCTACAAGGAGCTGCGCGGCTTCTGGGATGAAGATGCCCGGCTGCGGCTGGAAGAGGGCCGCAAGCCGCTGTCCTTCAAGCAGCTCATCACCGTCGACAGCCACGACGAACACCTGCGCATCGTCGATCACCTCACCCAGACCGCACGACCTGCCATCGTCATCGCCGGCAACGGCATGTGCTCGGGTGGACGCATCGTCAACTACCTCAAGGCGATGCTCGGCGACCCTCGGCATAACGTGGTGTTTGTCGGCTATCAAGGCAAGGGAACGCCAGGACGGGACATCATGACCCACGGGCCGGACGGCGGCTTTGTGATGTTGGATGGTTGCCGTGTCGACATCCGGGCCGGCGTCGATAATGTCGGCGGCTATTCAGCCCACGCGGACCAGGCGGACCTTGTCGGGTTCGTTACCCGGATGAAGGAGTGGCCGAAGGAGATCCGCCTCATCCACGGCGAAGAACAGGCCAAGCAGCGCCTGGCCGAGGTGCTGCAGGCGCGCTATCGGGAAGCCGGGAGGAAAGGGCGGATCACCATTCCCCATGCGGATACGGATGAACAACAGCAATGTGAGTCGGGGGGCTCGACGGGTTGATTGAAGTCCGCGCAACAGACCTGAGCATCGACATCGCCGATCAGCACCGCCAGGGTCTGTACAAATGGTTGCTCGCCAGTTTCCTGCTGGGCAAACGCATACGTTCCTCCGTCGCGTTGCAGGCCTACCGGATCCTGGTTGACCAGCATGGGCTGGATGCGCCCGCCAAGCTCGGCCAGAGCGCTCATGGTGAGCTGGTCAGGCTGCTGGGGCAGGCGGGGTACGCCCGGTATGACGAATCGACCGCCCGACGCTTGCGAACCCTGGGCGCACGCCTGGCGACCGAGCTGCCGGATCATCTGCGAGCGCTGCACAACGGTACCGAAGGGCTGCCAGATGTGGAGCGATGGCTGCTGACGTTCGAGGGCATCGGGCCCAAGACCCTGGAGATTTTCATGCGTGAGGCCGGGGCGGTGCTGGAAGCCATCGATCAGCCGTGATAAGGACGCCCGCAGCTTAAATGGGCAACTCGGAAGTCAGCTTGATTTTCTGCATTGGAATCTCGGTCTTCAGGCTCTGCACACCTTTGATTCGCGACAGATGCTTGATCTGGAATTGCCGATACGCATCCAGGTCCGAAGCCACCACCCGCAGCAGAAAATCGCAGTCGCCCACCATCAGGTGACACTCCAGCACTTGCGGCAGTTCGCGTACGGCATCGGTGAAGCGATCCACCGTGACTTCATCCTGGCCGGTCAGCCATACCCGTACGAACAAGGTCACCGAAGCATCCACTTTTATGCTGGTGTTGTTGCGCGGCATGTGGCGGGGGCTGCGAGCGGCAGTGCCCTGGCTGTTCAGCCTGCTGACCGCTGCGGTGTTCCATGTATTGATTCCCGGTGGCTGGTATGTACTGGCGGGCACCCTCATCGGACTGGTAGTCGCTTACCTGTGGGCCAAGTCTTGACCGAGAACCTGACCCTGATCACCATCCTGGCGATGGCCCTCGTGACCTACCTGACCCGAGTGCTGGGCTTCGTGATGTTGCGCAACCGAACCATCAGCCCGGTGCTACAGCAGGTGCTACAAGCCGCGCCGGGTTGCGTACTGATCGCTGTCATCGCGCCCTACTTCGCCAGCAGCAACCCCGCCGACCTGATCGCCCTGGCACTGACCTTGTTCGCTGCCACACGCCTGAGCATCCTGCCGGTGGTGCTCATTGCGATAGTGGCCGATGCTGTCCTGCGCTTCTGGTTATCGGGCTGAGGAGCCATAGCGCAGAAGTACCAAGGCAACAGGGCGCTACGAGTAGGCAGGATAATCCACATAGCCTCGCTCATCACCGCCAAAAAAAGTCGCCGGATCCGGCGTGTTCAGCGTCAGCCCCTGACGAATCCGCCGCGGTAGGTCCGGGTTCGCCAGGAATGGCCGGCCGAACGCGATAATGTCGGCGCGGCCGTCCTTCAACGCCCGCTCGGCGGAGGCAGGGTCATAGCCGCCAGCGATGATCAGCACGCCATGCCATTGCCGGCGCAACTGGCCGATGATTGCGTCCCAGCGGGGATCGAAGTTTTCGTCCTTGACGGTGCCGACCACAGCCGGTTCCACCAGATGCAGGTAGGCCAGTTTCCAACGATTCAGCTCCTCCACGATGTAGCCGAACGTAGCTTCGGGGCTTTCATCACCCATGCCCATGAAGCGGCCCATCGGGGTCAGGCGAACGCCCACCTGTTCGGCGCCGATTTCGTCAGCGACCGCCGCAACCACTTCCAATAACAACCGTGCGCGGTTCTCGATGCTGCCGCCGTAGCCGTCCTGGCGATGGTTACTGTTGCTATTGATGAACTGGTCGAGCAGGTAGCCGTTGCCGGCGTGGATTTCCACGCCATCCATTCCGGCGCGGATAGCGTTACGGGCGGCGGTTCGGTAGTCGCGGACGATCTCAGCAATCTCTGCAGCTTCCAGCGCTCGCGGCACTGGTACATCGCCCCAAATGCCGACGCCATTTTCGTCGACGATGAAGGTCTTGCCAGGCACCGGTAACGCACTGGGTGCCACGGGCAGGGCGTTGTCGGGTTGGAAGCTGGGGTGTGAAACACGGCCCACGTGCCAGAGCTGCATGAAGATCAGCCCTCCAGCGCCGTGCACTCGATCACTGATCTGGCGCCACGCCTGGACCTGTTCGTCGTTGTAGATGCCCGGCGTCCAGGCATAACCCTGACCCTGTCGAGAGATCTGCGTGGCTTCGGTAATGATCAGTGCAGCACTGGCACGCTGGTGGTAGTACTCGGCGTTCATGCGGGTGGGGATGTCCCCCGGTTGCCCGGCGCGGGAGCGAGTGAGCGGTGCCATCGCGACGCGGTGAGGCAGGGTGTAAGGGCCCAGGGCGATGGGCTGGAACAGGTGCTGAGTCATGGTGTTCTCCAGTTCGGACAAGGTGAACGGTGCGGCGGTGCACCGCTTGGTCTCTAAGTTAATCGGCATGGCGGCCCGTGATAATCCGAGCAAAACTCATCGCTGCATTGCGTCAAACGCAACGCAGCAGGTGTTTTCCTGACATCAGGACGGTTGTTCGGTGCGGGTCAACGGAAGGTTCAACCAGCGTTTTCCAGTGGCATTCGCCACCGCGTTGCCAATCGCGGCCGCCATGGGGCCCTGGACAATTTCGGCGGCACCGAGGAACGGCTGTCCCGGTTGGTCGAGCAGGTGCACATCGACCTGCCTGGGTACTTGGGTAAAACGCAGGATCGGGTAGCCGCTCCAGTCATAACTGCGAATGCCGCCAGCGTCGTAAGCGACCTGTTCGTACAGTGTCCAACTGGTGGATTGCAGGATGCCGCCTTCGACCTGGTTACGCAGGCCGTCGGGGTTGACGATCTGGCCGACGTCTACCGCTGTGACCACCTGTTCGATCCGCACTTCGCCGCTCTGCGGGTGCACTTGCAGGCGAACGGCGAGGGCGCAGTAACCCATGATGTTTTTATAGCGGGCGAAAGCGAAGCCGATGCCTGAACCTGGCTCGTGGCTTTTCTGCGGCCAGCCGATGGCGTCGCGAACTCGCTCGATCACGGCACGGGCCCGTGGATCGTGCAGATGCGCCAGGCGCAGGGCAACCGGATCGGTCCCGGCCCGCGCCGCCAGTTCGTCGATGCAGGCTTCGATGGTGAACACATTGATATGCGCGCCCAGCGAGCGCATCGCCGAGGTGCGAAACGGCATCTCGGTGACGAAGTTCATGTCGATGCGAGTGGAGGCCAGCGCATAGAGCGGCACGGCGTTGCGATCGCCGTCGCCTTCGGGTTGGGCAATCGGTACCGACGGCGCGCTCACGAAGGGGCGCGCCAACAGGCGAGCGGGCAGCAACCTGCCGGCGTTGACGATCCGTTCGTTGTGCGGTGTGGTCCAGAGCTCATAGGCCCAATCCTGCAAGCGTCCGTGTTCGTCCAGGTTAGCCTCGACTTGCGCCGCCATCGCCGAGCTGTAGGGCTCCCAGAGGTGTTCCTGCTCGCGCATCCACTGCACTCGCACCGGCGTGCCGGGCATGCGCATGGCGATCAGCGCCGCGTCCGCCGCCGCATCGTCCGCGCCGTTGTGCCCGTAGCAGCCGGAGCCTTCGGTGTGGATGCAGCGCACGCGCTCGGGTGGCAGGTTAACCATTTCGGCGATACCGGCCCGTAGCGGGAAGACGCCTTGGGTGTGGGTCCAGACCGTCAGCGTGCCGTCCTGGAACCAGGCCACCGCGCAGGACGGGCCGATGGAGCCGTGCATCAGGTACTGCTTGGTGACCTGAGCCTTGTACTGTTTGCCGGTGGTGAGGCTCGGCGTGCCCTGCGCACTGATGGGGTAGCGTCGTGCAGGCAGTTTTTTCAACAGGGCATGGATGCTTTTTGAATCAGGGATCGTTTGCCCACCGCTCCAGTGCGCCGACTCATAGCCGCTGCGCATGGCTTTGATCGCCTGCCATTCATCCTGGGCCACCACGGCCAGATAGCTACCGTCACGAATGACCTGCACGACACCGGCCATCGCTCTGATCGACGCTTGGTCAAACGCTTCAAGTTGACAGCCCGGGCGAGGCGGGCGGATGACGCGGGCGTGGAGCATGCCGGGCAGGCGGATGTCTTGGACAAAGGCGGCACCGCCGCTGACCTTGGCCGGAATATCCAGGCGCGGCAGCGGTTGCCCGATCAGTTTGAACTGCGCCGGTGGCAGCACGGGCGACTCGGACTTGGCATAACGGTGCAGGTCGACGTTTTTTACCGCATCGGCGTAGCGCATGCGGCGGCCGTCGGCCCCTTCGATCAGCCCGTCACGAGTGGTCAGCAAAGCCGTGGAGGTATTCCAGCTACGCGCGGCCGATTCCAGGAGCAACTGACGAACCTGCGCCGCTGCGTTGAACAATGCAGTGCCGCTGTCGAAAATGGTGTGACTGCCGGCGGTGTAGCCTTCATTGGGAGACAGCGCCGTGTCAGCGGTGAGCATGTGGATGGCCGAAGGCGCCACATCCAGGCGCTCGGCGGCAATTTGCAGCAGCGCCGTTTTCACGCCCGTGCCCAGTTCGACCTTACCGGTGTAGACGGTGATGCCCTCGGCATCGACCCGTATCCACGCGTCCAGGTATGGATTGGTGCGCAGGCTGCCAGGAAGATCGGGGGCCAGCACCACGGTGCCCAGCGTGTCGACTTCGGTGTCCGCCCATGCCTTGCGAGTAGCTGGCAAAAGACTGAAGGCCACCAGCAAGGCGCCCCCGCGTAGAAACGCCCGACGTCCTTGGTCAACTTCATGGCGCTTCATGCTGCGCTCCCGTTCCGCCGAGAGACCAGGCTGATGGCTTCGATGATGCGCAGATGGGTGCCGCACCGGCACAGGTTCCCCGCCATGTGTTCGCGAATGGTTGATTCGTCCGGCGTCGGATTACGCTCGAGCAGCGACTGGGCCCGCATCAGCATGCCAGCGATGCAATAGCCGCATTGCGCGGCCTGCTTGTCGATGAACGCCCGTTGCAAGTCACCGGGCTGTTCGGCGGTGCCCAAGCTTTCGACGGTACGGACTTTCCTGCCTTCAAGCCCACCGCAGGGCGTCAGGCAGGCAAAGACCGGACGGTCATCAACAATGACCGTGCAGGCGCCGCACTGGCCCAGGCCACAGCCATACTTGGCGCCATTGAGGCCGATGTGGTTACGCAGTGCGTAGAGCAACGGCATGTCGGGTTCGAGGTCCAGAGCATGGTCCGCGCCGTTGACGTTGAGCGTGACGTGGGTCATTTCGTCTCCTTGCGTATCGCGTCGACAGTGGAAGAAAGGTCCGTCCAGGGCTGGCCGGGTCTGGCCTGGTGACGCAGATAAGCGGCGACGGCCTTGAGTTGGGACTCATTGAGGCTGGCGGCGAAGGGCGGCATGACCGGGCCTGGCATTCCTGGGTTGGCCGGCAGCCCTTCGAGGACAGTCTTGAGAAAATTGCGCGAGCTGGCGGCGCGTAACGCAGAAGTGCGCTCCAGCGGCGGACGCTCATCGATCTCGCGCATCGCTGCGGCCGGTCCATGGCATCCGGCGCAGGCGCCGGCAAATACAAGGGCGCCCGAGGCCTGTTCGGCGAGATCGGTTTTCACCGGTGTCGATGAGACTTCGCTCACCGCAGGCTTGGTTTGCAGGCTCAGCAGGTAGTCGGCAATCGCCTCGACATCGCTGGCCGGCAAGCGGGCCAGACTGAGACTGACCGGGCGCATCGGGCCGGCGGCTGTGCCATGACCGCTCACCACATCGCCGCGTAGGTAGCGCACCAGTTGCTCGCTGTTCCAGCCATCGGCCTGGCGTGCCAGGCCGAGCAACGATGGGGCATCCCAGCCGTCTACGCTGCCGCCTGCCAGGCTTTGGCCGGATTTCTCGGCACCGATCAGATTCAGCGGCGAATGACAACCAGCGCAGTGGCCGGGACCCTCGACCAGATAACGACCGCGATTCCAGGCGTCAGACTGCCGAGCAACAGGCCTCAACGGCTCGCCATGCAGGAACAGCAGGTTCCAGAACGACACCAGGGGCCGGATGTTCATTGGGAAGTTCATGCGGTTTTCCATCGCGGGAGCGTGTACCGCAGGACCGCTCATCAACCAGGCGTAGGCATCGGCCAGGTCGCCATCGCTCATGCGCCGGTAATGCACGTATGGAAAAGCCGGGTAGAGAAAATGGCCGTCGCGGGAGATACCTTCACGCATCGCCCGTTCAAAGGCTTCCAGGGACCATTGACCGATACCAGTCTGTGGATCGGGGGTGATGTTGGTGCTGTAGAGCGTGCCGAAAGGCGTCACCAGTGGCAGGCCGCCTGCCAGGTATCGGCCGCCGGGGCGGGTGTGGCACACCGCGCAGTCGCCGGCTTCTGCCACCCGCGCGCCACGTTGCAACTGCGCCTTGTCGAAGGTCAGGGGACGTTCGACCGGCGCCAGTGCCGGACGCCACATCAGCAGCACCGCAGCGATGAAGGCGAGCAGGGCGAGGGCAGCCAGTGCGGACCAGACCTGTCTGGATTTCATCCATTGGCTGTTCATGTGGATTTGCCACTGATGCGGCAGGGCGTTCTGCGGGAGGTACAAAACGGTGGATGGGAAATCACGGTAAGCTCCTTGAATGACCATGGGGGCCAGAGTAAAGAAGCCTGCAGCGGTCGAGTATCGGCATTCGGCGCAATGGCTCGTTGCGCCAAAAGCAACGCCTGGCTTCGTTGCGTGCGGCGCATCAGTCAGTTGCTCGAACCGTGGATTCTCCAACCTCGACCACATCCGTAGCCTTGCAGACAACTTTCCCCCATTGACGAGGTGTCATCATGCTCACGGGCAATCCTGCGGCCACGGCCCATTCCCAATCGACTGCTTCACTCTCCGGCCTGATGGTCGCGTTCCTGGCGTTTTGCTGCGGCGCGGTAGTCGCCAACCTTTACTACGCCCAACCCATCGTCGAACTGATCGCGCCGCAGATCGGCCTGTCCAGCGCCAATGCCAGTCTGATCGTCTCGCTCACGCAATTTGGCTATGCCTTGGGCCTGCTGTTGCTGGTGCCGCTGGCGGATCTTCTGGAGAACCGTCGGCTGGTGGTGGGCTTGACCCTGGCGGCCAGCGTCAGCCTGTTGTGCGCCGGGTTGAGCCATTCGCCGTCGATGTTCCTGGTGTTTTCGCTGCTGATCGGCCTGACTTCGGTGGCCGTGCAGATCCTCGTGCCGTTGGCCGCGCACCTGGCCCCAGAAAAGTCACGCGGGCGTGTGGTCGGCAACATCATGAGCGGCCTGCTGCTGGGCATCCTGTTGTCGCGACCGGTGTCGAGCCTGCTGGTGGAAGCGTTCGGCTGGCGCGGCGTGTTCTTCAGCGCGGCGGCTCTGATGGCAGTCATTGCATTGATCACGGCTGTGGCGCTGCCGCGTCGGGTACCGGCGCACCAAGCCAGTTACGGCGCATTGATCGGTTCGGTGTTTGCCCTGGCGAAACGCTACGGAGTTCTGCGCGAGCGCTCGCTGTACCAGGGTCTGTTGTTCGCCAGCTTCAGCCTGTTCTGGACCATCGCGCCGATTGAGCTGATGCGCAACCATGGTTTTAGCCAGACCCAAGTGGCGATCTTTGCCTTGGTCGGTGCGGTAGGCGCCGTGGCCGCGCCGATTGCCGGCCGCCTGGCCGATGCCGGCCACGCTCGTATCGGCACCCTGGTGGCGTTGCTGCTGGCCCCGGTTTCATTGTTGATCGCCGCCTTGCCGGGCAGCGGTTATGTCTGGCTGGTGGTGTGTGCGGTGCTGCTGGACTTTGCCGTGCAGTTGAACATGGTGCTCGGCCAGCGCGAGGTCTATGCCCTGGACCCGCACAGCCGGGCCAGACTCAACGCGGTGTACATGACCAGCATCTTCGTTGGCGGCGCATTGGGTTCGCTGGTGGCCAGTGCGCTCTACGAACACTTCGGCTGGAGCCTGTCGGCGATGCTGGTGGCGGCGGTCCCGGCGCTGGCGCTGGTGACATTTCTTTCGCGTCAGTTCAAAGCAGCGCCGGTCGATGGCCAATAACTCGATGACGTTGCATGGGACAAGACGACAAGCGAACGGTGATGCACAATCATCACCGTTTGTTTTCGATCGGAAACCCCTTATGGACAAGTTGCTGGCACTGAAGATGTTCGTCGAAACCGTACGCTGTGGCGGTTATTCCTCGGCCGCGCGCAAGCTCGGCCTGTCGACCTCTTCGGTGACCCGTCAGGTGGCTGGGTTGGAGCAGGAACTGGGCGCCAGCCTGCTCAATCGCACGACCCGTCACATCAGTGTGACCACCGCCGGGCAAACCTATTTCGACAAAGCCGTGGCAATCCTCGACGCCGTGGATGAAGCGGATGCATTCGTCGCCGACCGCGGCAGTGAAGTGCAGGGCCGACTCAGGGTCAGCGTACCGGTGGAGTTTGGCCGCCGCATCATCGCCCCGCACCTGAACCGTCTGCTTGAACGCCATCCTGGCCTGGAGATCAGCCTGTCACTGAGTGACCAGGTCAGCGATCTGCTCAGCGAGCAGATCGACGTGTCGGTGCGATTGGGCTCCACGGTGGTGAGTGAGGAAATCGTCAGTAAGCGGGTAGGAGCTTTTCAGCGCTGGGTACTGGCAAGTCCGGACTATCTGAAGCACCACCCCACACCGCGCCATCCCCACGACCTGCTGGAACATCAATGCCTGCGCTTCGATTACGGCGGCTCGCACCTGCATTGGACGTTCCAGGCTGACGACGAAACCGTCCAGCTGAACGTACAAGGGCGGCTGCACAGTAACAACGCCGACATCTTGCGCGAAGCCGCCATCGCCGGCGGCGGGGTGACGCTGCTCGCCGACTGGCTGGTGCGTGATGACGTCGCTCAGGGGCGACTGGTTCGGTTGCTGGAACAGTACGAGGTCAATCCCGGTAGCGCCAGTGGATGCATCAATGCGTTGTATTTACCGAATCATCGTGGTTCGAGCCGGATCAATGTGTTTATTGAGTTTTTAGACGAGGTGCTAAGGGCGGGATGATCGCTTGGTTCACGCCGGACGACGCATGATCAGCACATCAGTGTCGTACGTCAGCACGACGTTCTTATCCTGATTGAAGACTTCTACTTTGAAAACGACCCAGCCACGATCCGGCTTGCGGGTATGCGCATAGGCATTCAGCACCTGCGATGACAAATGTAGGCGGTCGCCACTGAGAACCGTTCGAAGCAGCTTCAAGGCTTCGAATTTTCCGCCGGCCACCAGGTTCGTCTTCAGGAAAAAGGCGTCGCACAACATCCTCTGCGCCATCGCGAACGTATGCACGCCGCTGGCGCAATGTACGCCCAACGGAGCGCGCGCTGCTTGTTCCGGGTCGATGTGGATATCCAGCGGATCGAACATCAGGGCAAATTCGATTATTTCCTGGCGGCTCACCGGTTGTGGACGTTCGGCGGTCCATTCTTTGCCGGGGCTGAAATCTTCCCAGTAGAGTGCCTTCGTATTCATAGAAGTCTCTGGTGTCGCAGGTTTTTGATTGGAGTGTTCCACCGGCGACGCTCGCCGGCAATGCTTAAAGGCCTCACTACGTTTGGTGCGTAAGGGCACCCAAAGGCATCGGTTTTTCGTTGACTATTGGTGGGACTAAAAAAACGTGCGACGCTCAAAGAGCAGCTTGCGCAATACCGTGAAGATGCGAACCCGGCATTACGGAGAACTCATGTCCCTCCCCCCAGACAAGGGAACCACCTCAATCGGACTGGTCCATGAGGCACTGCAGGGGGCACGCTCCCGTGGACTGGACGTGTCAACGATTCTGCAACAGGCCCAGATCGATCCGCAGCTTTTGCAGGCACCCAACGCACGCGTATCGGCAGCGGCATTTTCGCGGCTGTGGGTGGCCCTGTCCGATGCGCTGGACGATGAGTTTTTCGCGATCGACAGCCATCCCATGCGGCGTGGCAGTTTCAAGCTGATGTGTCAGGTTTCGCTGAATTGCGAGACGTTGGGCCAAGCCCTGCGACGGATGCTGGCGTTGCTGCGGGCGATTCTGGATGACGTGTATGGCGAGCTGATGTGCGACGCAGATTCGGCGGTGATTGTCATCCGGGACCACGGCGTGGAGCGCCGGCTTTTCTGCTATGGCACCTGGCTGATCCTGGTGCATGGGCTGCTGTGCTGGCTGGGTAATCGGCGTATTCCCATCCGGCAACTGGACCTGCGCCCGCAACGGCCAGCAGACGACAGTGACTACCGCATGCGTTTTTGTGACAACCTGCGGTTTGGCGCTCCGGTGTCCCAGGTTGTGTTCGAGCGTAGCTTTCTTGAGTTGAAGGTCGCCCAGACGCCAACCAGCATGGCGGCGTTCCTCAAGGAATCCCCGGCCAGCCTACTGGTCCAGTACCGCAATGACGACAGCATCAGCGCCCGGATCCGCCAGCGGCTGCGGGGGCAAAGCCCGGAGGAGTGGCCCGAGCTTGAAGCGATGTCCAAAGCCTTGCGAATCTCCTACTCGACGTTGCAACGCCGATTACAGGCCGAAGGTGTCAGTTACCAACGTCTCAAGGACAATCTGCGTCGCGACATCGCAATCAACTTGCTGTGTCGGGCAGACCTGACCGTGACGGATGTCGCGGCGCAGACCGGCTTCCAGGAAACCAGCGCCTTCCACCGGGCTTTCAAGAAGTGGACCGGTGTCAGCCCCGGTGCCTATCGCCGGACACTCGATCAGTAGCTCCAACTTCCAATACCCGGCGCTGCCCTATCTCTTGCACCCCTGAGACTGCCCAGAACGGTCATTCAAAACGATGCCCCCGGGCATGGGCCGTGCGCATTGCCAATCCTATGATCGCCACCAGCAGCCTCACTCGCTGCACTGATCAGCAACGACCCAAGTGCACTTCACAACAAAAACAAAATGAAGGGGACACGCTATGCAACCGGTGAACGTTTACGCCCTGGCGGGCGAGTCAAAATTGAATCGCTTCCATGGGCTGATACTCTTCTGGTGTGTGTTGATCCTGGTCATCGACGGCTATGACCTGGCGATTGTCGGCGCAGCGCTGCCGGCCATCATGAAAGACATGCAGATTGACCCGACCAGCGCCGGCATCATGGCCGGCTCGGCGCTCTTCGGTACGATGCTCGGGGCGATTTTCCTCGGGACGCTGGCCGACCGCATAGGCCGGCCAAAAATGATCGCCTTCTGCGTAGCGCTGTTCAGCCTCTTCACCGCAGCGGCGGGTTTCACCCATGACCCGGTCAGTTTCAGTGTCATGCGTTTCATCGCCGGCCTGGGCATAGGTGGGGTGCTGCCAGTCTGCACGGCGCAGATGGGCGAGTACGCGCCTTTGAAACAACGCACTCGCCTGGTAACCCTGGTGTTCGCTGGTTACTCTGTCGGCGGCATCCTGGTGGCGGTGACCTCCAAACAACTGATCGAAAGCCATGGCTGGCAATGGGTGTTCTACATCGCGGCGCTGCCGGTGCTGCTGATTCCTTTCATTCTCAAAACCATGCCTGACTCGATCGGCTATCTGCTGAAAAACGGCCGCCAGGACGAGTTGCGCCACATCGCCCAACGCCTGGAACCAACGCTGACCTTGACCCACCAGACCGAAATGGTCGGCAACCCGGCGGTGCTGGGCAAGCAGGATACGCCGGTGCGAAACCTGTTCAAGGACGGGCGCGGCCCGAGCACGGTGATGATCTGGGCAGCCTTCATGACCGGCCTGTTCATGGTCTATGCCCTTAATTCCTGGCTGACCAAGCTGATGGCAATGGCAGGGTTCAGCCTGGGTTCGGCCCTCAATTTCGTGATCGTGTTCAACGTCGGGGCGATTGTGGGTGCCCTCGGCGGAGGCTGGCTGGGCGACCGCTTCAACATCAAGTACGTGCTGGTGTGTTTCTACATCGTCGGCGCGGTCGCTCTCACGCTGCTCGGCTTCACGCGTTCGACGACGCTGTTGTTCGGGGTCGTGTTCGTGGTGGGGGCGTCGACCTTGGGCACCCAGTTGCTGGCCTACGCCTACGCAGGTGATTTCTATCCTTCGACCATCCGCTCGGCGGGCGTCGGCTTTGCCTCGGGTGTCGGGCGGATCGGCGCCATTGTGGCGCCGGTGCTCATCGGCTGGCTGGTGTCACTGAACCTGCCGCTGGAGCACAACTTCATGGCGATCAGCGTGGCCGGCCTCATTGGCGCGGGTGCTGTCACCCTGATCAACCAGTCACGCGCGGACTCAACCCAGGCGAGAAAGGCCCCGGTGCCGTCCAGTTGAACCCAAGCTTTTTCGCTTCTCAAGAAAACGAGCCTGAAAGACATGACGATAAACCGCTTGTTACCACCGCCGCTCTCGCCACGGCTATTGAGCCAGACGGTGGATTGGTCGATCACCACCCGCCGCAGTATCCGGGCTTTCCTGCCGACACCGGTGCCGCGCTCCGACATTGAAGCGATCCTGAATGTCGCACGTTTTTGCGCCACCGGCGTGAACATGCAGCCGTGGCGGGTCCATGTGGTCACCGGAGAGGTGAAGGCTCGCCTGTCAAAGGCCATTGACGCGATCGACAGCGATCCGGCACTGAACGAACACCTGCAGGACTCCTATGAATACTACCCCCGTGAGTGGGTCACGCCCTACATCGACCGACGCCGTAAGGTTGGCTGGCAACTCTACAGCCTGCTGGGCATCACCCGGGCGGACAAGCGGCGCATGCATCAGCAGCATGGCCGCAACTACAAGTTCTTCGATGCGCCGGTCGGCCTGATTTTCACCATCGACCGGGTGCTGCAGCAAGGCAGCCTGCTGGACTACGGGATGTTTTTGCAGAGCGTGATGATCGCTGCCCGTGGCAGAGGGTTGCACACCTGCCCGCAGGCCGCATTCCTGAAGTATCACGATGTGATCGCGCAGGTCCTGGAGATTCCAGCCGACCAGATGCTGGTGTGCGGGATGAGCCTGGGCTACGCCGACGAAACGAGCATTGAAAACTCCTTGGTCACTGACCGAGAGCCGGTCAGCGCGTTCACCACTTTTCACCATAATAATAAGGAGACAGTCCTATGAAATCGGGTACCTACGACAGCGGGCTGGATCGCAGCGCGGCAAATCATCTTGCGCTCACACCCCTTGGATTCCTCGACCGCGCGGCCCTGGTGCATCCGCAACGGAACGCCGTGGTGCATGGTGAGTTGCGGCGAACCTGGTTCGAGACTCGGGAACGCTGTTACCGCCTGGCTTCGGCCCTGGCCAGAAGGGGCGTGGGAGAGGGCGATACGGTTTCGATCCTCTCGCCCAACACGCCCGCGATGCTCGAAGCGCACTACGGGATTCCCCTGGCGGGCGCGGTGCTGAACACCATCAATTACCGCCTGGACGCCGAGGGCGTTGCCTTCATCCTCCTTCATGGCGAGTGCAAACTGCTGCTGGTGGATCGCGAGTATGCAGCGCTGGCCGCCGCAGCCCTTGAACTCGTTGAACAGCGCCCTGTTGTGATTGACATCAACGATCACCTGGCATCTCTGGCGCCCGCCATCGGGGAAACCGACTACGAAAGCCTGCTGGCCGAGGGCGATCCGGATTTCGCCGGTGTCTGGCCCGTCAGCGAATGGCAACCGATCGCCTTGAATTACACCTCCGGGACCACAGGCGATCCCAAGGGCGTGGTCGCGAGCCATCGCGGCACCTATCTGATGAGCCTGTTGCAAATGACCAACTGGCCGCTGTCACGGGCGCCACGCTACTTGTGGACGCTGCCAATGTTTCACGCCAACGGTTGGTGTTTTACCTGGGCGATTACCGCGGCCGCCGGGACGCACATCTGTCTGCGCAAGGTCACCGCAGAGACGGTATTCGAGGCGATCGACAATCACGGCGTAGACCATTTCTGCGCCGCGCCGATTGTCATGGCGATGATTGCGAACACCGCCGGGCGCGGACCCTTGAAGACGCCGGTCCGGGTGTTGACCGCCGGTTCGCCACCACCCGCCACGGTGCTCAAGGCAGTACTGGCGCTGGGCTTCGATGTGGATCATGTGTACGGCATCACCGAGGTTTCTGGAACGCCGGTCAGTTGTACCTGGCAGGACGGCTGGAATGACCTGTCGGAGTCTGAACAATGCGCGTTGCGGGTGCGCCAGGGTGCCCGTGGCGCAGTGTTCGAAGAATTGATGGTGGCGGATCCGGAGACGCTGGTGCCGGTCCCGCATGATGGTCAAACCACCGGAGAGCTGATGATGCGCGGCAACACCGTGATGATGGGCTATCTGAAGAACGAATCTGCGACCCAGAAGGCCTTCGCCGGCGGCTGGTTTCATACCGGCGACGTGGCGGTGGTTCACGACAACGGCTACATCCAGATTACCGATCGCTGTAAGGACGTCATCATTTCCGGCGGTGAAAACATCTCTTCGGTCGAGATCGAGGAAGCGATCCACGCCCACCCTGCGGTGCTGCACGCCGCCGTGGTCGCTCAACCGGACGACAAGTGGGGCGAGGTGCCCTGTGCTTTCGTCGAACTCAAGGCCGGGGTGCCTGCGCCAACGGAGCAGGAAATCATTGGCTTCTGCCAGGGCCGATTGGCCCGTTTCAAATGCCCGCGACGGGTGATTTTCATCGAATTGCCGAAAACCGCCACCGGCAAGATCCAGAAATTCCTGCTGCGCGAACGTGCGGGCAGCCAGGAGGCGATCATGCGCCTGGCTTCCGGCTGCTGAGTACGACCAGGTAGGTCACCGATATCAAAAAAAATCAATGCCGCCCATTCAGGCGGCAGGCTTTCACGCACACAACAAAAACAAAAGGTGCCTGTATGTCGAAATCCCCTGTGGTGGTCCTGGTCGGAATATCAACACTTACATCAGCTCCTTTGGTGTTCGCTGATTTCATCAACGATGCTAAAGGAAGCCTGGAGTTTAGAAACTTCTACTACAACCGCGACTATCGTAATGAGGGTGCTGCACAGAACAAGCGAGACGAATGGGCGCAGGGCTTCATCCTCAATCTTCAGTCTGGTTTCACCGAGGGCACGATCGGTTTCGGCCTGGACGCCCAGGGGCTATTGGGGCTGAAGCTCGACTCTAGCAGCGATCGGACCGGATCGGGCCTGCTGGCGTACGACAGGCAGCGAAACGTCGAGGATGAATACGCGAAATACACCCTGACGGCCAAGGCGCGACTGGGCAAGAGCGACTTGCGGATTGGCGGCCTCAGCCCGCTGATGCCGCTGTTATGGAGCAACAACAGCCGACTGTTGCCTCAGGTGTTCCGTGGTGGGTCCCTGGTGTCCAACGACGTGGATTCGCTGACGGTTTCTGCAATTCGGGTGAACGCCGTGAGGCAACGCAACTCCACGGATTTTGAATCCCTCACTGCGTTTGGTTACCGCGCTGCCGAGGCCGATCATTTCGATTACCTGGCATTCGACTACAAAGCCCTCCCGACCCTGACGTTGAGCTATCACGTTGCCGAACTGGAGGATCTCTATCGCTCGAACTTCTATGGATTGAAGCTCAATCAGCCATTGTCCACCGGCGCGATCATTTCCGATGTGCGCGTGTTCGATGCCAGGGAAACCGGGGATGAGAGCCTCGGGGAGGTGGATAACCGCACATTGAGCAGTTACTTCGCCTACAGCCTGAAAGGCCACACCATTGGCGGCGGCTATCAGAAAGCTTGGGGAGATACGCCCTTCGCCTTCGTGAACGGCACCGACACCTATCTGTTTGCCGAGTCGTTGGTGAGTACCTTTACGGCGCCGAACGAACGCATATGGTTTGCCCGCTACGACTACGACTTCGCCAGTGCCGGCCTCCCTGGGCTGACTCTGACCCTAAGGTATGTAAAAGGTGACGATGTCGATCCCACGTTGCTGAGCACCCGGCAAGCGGCAGCGCTGCGGGCCGAGGGACAGAGGGGTAAGGAATGGGAGCGTGTCACGGATATCGCCTACGTCGTTCAGAGCGGGCCGATAAAAGGGCTGGGCGTTCAATGGCGCAACTCCGCCAACCGCTCGACCTACGCTGACAGTGCCAACGAAAACCGCTTGGTCCTGCGTTATACGATGTCCTTCTGATCGCAGCACAGCGCAAAGGTGACGCGGTGCCGCGGTGCCGCGGTGCCGCGGTGCCGGGCGTCGCGTCAGTAAACCCAAGCGCTTGTCCAGGAATAGACTGATTGTCCCTGCGGGGATTCAGGCCGCAGGCCAATCCATCCGACCACCGCAACAGCTTTCAGGTCCTGCATGCCCGTGTCGACGGTGGCCTTCTCACAGGAGGGTACGTAATGGACGAGGCAAAGCTTAACGAGTTCATGGGCAAGCTGGTGTCCGACATGGGCGCCTCGGCGATGCTCGCCAACGTCATCCTTGGCGATGAACTCGGGTTGTACAAGGCCATGGCCGATAGCCAGCCGATAACGCCCCAGGAACTTGCCGACCGGACCGGCTGCAATGCGCGGCTGATCCGGGAGTGGCTCAGCGCTCATGTAGCGTCCGGCTACATGGAGCACCGCGACGGCCGGTTCGTGTTACCCGAAGAACAGGCAATGGCTCTGGCGATTGAGGATTCGCCGGTGTACGCGGCGGGTGGTGTGATGGTGGTGGCGTCGATGTTCCACGATAAGGACAAGTTAGTGGCGGCCATGCGCGGAGACGGCGGACTGCCGTGGGGTGAGCACCATCCATGCATGTTCAGCGGCACCGAGCGATTCTTCCGGCCCGGCTACAAGACTTACCTGGTGTCGCAGTGGCTGCCGGCACTGGAAGGTGTGGTGGAAAAACTCACCGCCGGGGCCCGCGTGGCGGACATCGGTTGTGGGCACGGCGCTTCGACCATCGTGATGGCGCAGGCCTTTCCGGCGTCGCGCTTTGTCGGCTTCGACTATCATGCGCCATCCATCTCCACCGCCACGCAGCGGGCCCAGGAGGCCGGAGTCGCCAAGCAGGTGACGTTTGCCCAGAGCACCGCCAAGGACTTTCCCGGTGACGATTACGACCTGATCTGCTATTTCGATTGCCTGCACGACATGGGCGACCCGGTCGGCGCCGCGCAGCATGCCTACCGATCGTTGAAAGACGATGGTACGGTGCTGCTGGTCGAGCCCTATGCCAAAGACACGCTCGACGAGAACATAAACCCTGTCGGACGGCTGTTTTACGCCGCCTCCACATTCATCTGCACGCCGAACTCTCTGTCCCAGGAAGTGGGGCTGGGATTGGGGGCGCAGGCTGGGGAGGGGAGATTGCGTGAGGTGTTCGACGCAGCAGGGTTCAGCCAATTGCGCCGCGCGGCTGAGACACCGTTCAATTTGATTCTGGAGGCTCGAAAGTAGAAGCGCGCTGGGTTGGCCGTGCATGACTGGCGGGTCCGTGCACGGCGCTCGTCTATGGCCGCCGGGACGCATCAGTCGCTTGAAGGGCCGCGCCGTCCCGGCGCTCTCCAGCGCCAACTCGGGCTCGACAGTCGCTCCACGAAAAAATCTGCAAGCGCCTGGACTTTGCGTGGGCGGGTGCGGGCCGAGGGCGTCACGAAATACAGGCCGCCCCGAGTCATGCTCCATTCAGGCAGAAGCTGCTCCAGACGCCCGTCGGCCAGATACTCGGAGGCGATGAATTCCGGCAACTCGGCAATCGCCATGCCTGCCAGCAGCGGGGCGATGAGCGCATCAGAATTGGTCACCCGAAGCGGGCCCTTCGGCGTCACGTCTTCCTCGGCGCCGTGGTCATCGGTGAAACGCCACACCTGGCTCCGTGCCCGGTAGGCGTAACTCATGCAGGCATGCTCAGTCAGTTCGCGAGGATGTGTCGGCCGGCCATGTTCCGCCAGGTACAAGGGCGACGCCACGAGGTACTGCGTCACGGCGCAGATGTGTCGTGCAACCAGCGACGAGTCGGGCAGGGCGGCGATACGCAGTGCCGCGTCGAATCCATCGGCCACCAGGTCTACTGTCGAATCTGACAGATGCAAGTCCAGTTCCAGGCCCGGATATCGGGCAAGCAACTCAGGCAACAACGGCGCAACCCAGCGCAGACCGAATGACATCGGCACGGCCAGGCGCACCAGTCCACGGGGTTGCACCGACATTTCATGGGCGGCGCTTTCCATCTCTTCCGCCTGTCGATACAGCGCACTGGCTTGTTCGACCATGCGCTGCCCGAACTCTGTCAGCGCCAGTTGCCGCGACGTTCGATTGAACAAGCGGCTACCCAAACGTTCCTCCAGACGTGCCACGCCCCGGGACACGGTCGGTACCGATACGCCCATGGCCCGAGCAGCAGCTGCGTAGGAACCTTCTTCAGCCACCTTGGCGAACATCGCCAGCCCTTCGAAATCAGGAAGCCTTGCCATTTCAATCCTGCAATGATGAGTTTCAAACAATTCTATTTTGAAATATTTCCGTCGTCGATACGCTTCTCTCAACAGCAATCACCTACTCGACGGAGAAACATCATGAGCAAGAAACTTGAAGGCAAGATCGCATTGGTCACCGGCGGCACCACCGGTATTGGCCTCGCTACGGCCAAGCGCTTCGCAGAAGAGGGCGCCCACGTCTACATCACCGGTCGCCGCCAGGCGGAACTGGATAAAGCGGTAGCCCTGGTGGGCAACGCGACGGGCGTCGCCGTGGACTCCACGCAGTTGGACCAGCTCGATGCGCTCTACAAACGCATCGGCGAGGAACGCGGGCATCTGGATGTGCTCTTCGCCAATGCCGGTGGCGGCTCGATGCTGCCCCTGGGTGAAATCACGGAATCCCACTATGACGAGACATTTGATCGTAACGTCAAGGGCGTCCTGTTCACCGTACAAAAGGCCTTGCCGCTGTTGGCACGCAACGCATCGATCATCCTCACCGGCTCCACGGCGGGGAGTTCGGGGACGGCGGCATTCAGCGTGTACGCCGCGTCCAAGGCTGCCGTGCGAGCGTTTGCCCGTAACTGGATCCTGGATCTTAAGGATCGGGCAGTGAGGGTGAACACCATCAGCCCGGGCGCAACCCGCACCCCAGGCCTGGTCGATCTGGCTGGCCCGGATGCCGAGCAACAGCAAGGCCTGCTGGACTATCTGGCATCGCTGGTGCCCATGGGCCGGGTAGGGGAGCCGGTTGAGATCGCAAACGCTGCCGTGTTCCTGGCAAGCGACGATTCAAGCTTCGTCAACGGTGCGGAATTGTTTGTCGACGGGGGCCAGGCCCAGGTTTGATCAAGCAGCAGCAGGGTATCAGGCGGTTACGCGGTGCGTACCGCCTGATCTGCGTTTTAGCGGCTCGATAGAGCGCTATAGGGTTGCCCTCTACGAATTTTCTGCTAAGCCTAAGCCTCTACACGGAGATTGCAGGAGAGGGAGGCCAGGTGGCTAAGAAAATGAGTGTTGGGCAGCTCACGATGTTGACGGCCGTCAACATGCTGGGCTCAGGTATCGTGCTGTTGCCCACCAAACTCGCCGAAGTGGGCGGTATTTCAATCCTTTCGTGGCTGATCACCGCCACCGGTTCGCTGGCCCTGGCCTATGCCTTTGCCCGATGCGGCATGCTCAGTCGCAAGACCGGCGGCATGGGCGGGTATGCCGAGTACACCTTTGGTAAATCCGGCAACTACATCACCAACTACACCTACGGACTGTCGCTGTTGATTGCCAATGTGGCGATCAGTATTACCGCGGTCGGCTATATCCAGACGCTTTTTGGGATAAAACTCGACTCCCTGCAAGTCGGCCTCGCGACTATCGCATTGCTCTGGATTACCACGTTCGCCAACTTCGGCGGGGCGAGCATCACCGGCAAGATTGGCGCGGTCACGGTCTGGGGTGTTATCGCGCCGGTGGTGCTGGTATCGACGATTGGCTGGTTCTGGTTCGAGGGCAGCGTCTACGCCGCCGGCTGGAATCCCCACGATAAAACCTGGTACGACGCCGCCGGGGCTTCGGTGGCGATTACACTTTGGGCGTTTCTCGGGCTCGAATCGGCCTGCGCCAACGGCGATGCGGTGGAGAATCCCGAGAAGAACGTCCCCATCGCAGTGCTTGGCGGGACGCTGGGCGCGGCAGTGATCTACATCGTGTCCACCAACGTGATCGCCGGCATCGTGAGCAACGCTGAACTCGTCAGCTCCACTGCGCCGTTCGGGTTGGTGTTCGCCAAGATGTTCACGCCCCTGGTCGGCGACATCGTCATGGGATTGATGGTGCTGGCGTGCATCGGTTCGCTGCTGGGCTGGCAGTTCACTGTTGCCCAGGTCTTCAAAAGCTCGGCGGACACCGGGTATTTCCTGCCGATCTTCGCCAAATCCAACAAGCACGGCGTGCCGATCATCAGCATGCTGATCCTGCTCGCCATGCAGACGGCCATGGCGTTGCTGACCATCAGCCCCGACCTGGCCAAACAGTTCGACACCCTGGTCAACCTAGCGGTAGTCACCAACCTGGTGCCGTACATCCTGTCGATGGCTACTTTGATGACCTTGCAGAAGGTTTCCGGTGTTCCGGCCAACAAAGCCCTCATCACCAACATCGTTGCCGGCATCGCAGCGGCCTACAGCTACCTGGCGTTGTACAGCTCGGGCGCCCAGGCGCTGATGCTGGGCGGCGTTGCAACCATCGTCGGCTACACGCTGTTCGGTTTCGTCAACACGCGGTTGATCCGCCTGGAGGCCGTGAACAATAGCGTTCCGACCCAAACCGTCGCGGCGCAACACATCGTTGGCGAACCTATCCCGGTGAATGACCTGCCGGCCAATCATTTGCAATCGGCCAGACTGGAGCCTCAATCATGACGGAAAACAGACACCTGCTCGGCATGCTCGCGTTGCTGGTCTGCAACCAGCCGGACAAACGCAGCGTGTTCGGCCGGGCGCTGATCCAGCTGATCAGTGATGTGGAAGAGCGCGCCATCAGCGTGCTGACGTCCGAAAGCCTGAGCGATGCAAAGTCGATCCTCAGCAGCGATCCGGCGATCCAGTGCGTTTTGCTCAGCTGGGAAATGGACAGCAGCGCAGATCATCGCGAATGCATCGACCTGCTCACGACCCTGCGTGAGCGCAACACCCGTGTGCCTGTCTTCCTGATCAGCGACCGCAGCACCGCGTCGAGCGTGCCGCTGATCGTCATGCAGCACGCCGACGACTTCATCTGGCTGCCCGAAGACACCAGTCGCTTCCTGAGCGGGCGGATCATGGCCGCCATCGAGCGTTACCGCCAGGCAGTGCTGCCGCCAATGTTCGGCGCGCTGCTGAAGTTTGCCCGCAGCTATGAATATTCCTGGCACACCCCGGGGCATGCGGGCGGTACGGCCTTTCTTAAAAGCACCGCCGGCCGGGCGTTCTACGAGTTTTTCGGGGAAAACCTGTTGCGCTCGGATCTGTCGATCTCGGTGGGTGAACTCGGCTCGTTGCTCGATCACAGCGGCCCCATCGGCCAGGGTGAACGTTACGCGGCGAAGGTATTCGGCGCCCATCGCACGTACTACGTCACCAACGGCTCCTCGATGTCCAACCGGGTAATCCTGATGGCGAGTGTCACCCGCGATCAGATCGCCCTGTGCGACCGCAACTGTCACAAGTCGGCCGAGCATGCGATGACACTGTCCGGCGCGATTCCCACGTACCTGGTGCCGACGCGCAACCGCTACGGCATCATCGGTCCGATCCTGCCGCAAACCTTGAGCGCTGAAGAGGTGAGGGCGGCCATTGCCGACAATCCGCTGGTCAAGGATCACATTGACCCAACGCCGGTACACGCAATCATTACCAACTCCACGTATGACGGCTTGACCTACAACGTCGCACGCGTCGAAGAGCTATTGGGGCAGAGCGTCGATCGCCTGCATTTCGACGAGGCCTGGTACGGCTATGCGCGTTTCAACCCGTTGTATAAGGACCGTTTTGCAATGCACGGCAGCCCGGAGGACCACGATCCGGGCAAGCCAACCGTGTTCGCTACACAGTCGACCCACAAGCTGCTGGCGGCGCTGTCCCAGGCCTCGATGATCCACGTGCGTAACGGCCGCAATCCGATTCCCCACGGTCGGTTCAACGAGTCGTTCATGATGCACGCCTCGACGTCGCCCAATTACGCGATCATGGCGTCCTGCGATGTCAGTTCGGCAATGATGGAAGCGCCCAGCGGGCAGATCCTGACCAATGAATCGATCGAGGAAGCCATCGCGTTCCGCCAGGTCATCTCACGCATGCGAAACGAGATGTCGAATCATGACGACTGGTTCTTCTCGTGCTGGCAGCCACCGTCGGTGCTGGTCGACGGGACGGCGGTCGCATTCCATGAAGTCGATCCCGCCAGGCTCAAGTCCGTCCCGGATTGCTGGGTGTTGCATCCGAACGAGGTCTGGCATGGCTTCGGTAATATCGAAGACGGCTACTGCATGCTCGATCCGATCAAGGTGTCGATCCTCAGCCCGGGCATGGGCGACGACGGCAATTTGCTCGACTTCGGCATACCCGCCTGTGTGTTGAGCGCCTACCTGGGGCATCAAGGCATCGTCGTCGAGAAAACCACGGACTTCACCATCCTCTTCCTGTTTTCCATCGGTATCACCAAAGGCAAGTGGGGGACGCTGGTCAATGCGTTGCTGGACTTCAAGCGCGACTACGACACCAACCTGGAGCTCGAACTGTGCCTGCCGGACCTGATGACGGCCAATCAGCAACGCTACGCCGGCATGGGCTTGAAGGACCTGGCCGAAGAGATCTTCACCGCGATGAAAAAGACCAAGACCACTGCGGCCATGTCCCGGGCTTTCGGTACGTTACCCAACGCGGTATTCAGCCCGGTGGAGGCCTACGAAAAGCTGGTCAAGGGTGAGGTCGAGCAGGTCACCCTGGAACAAGCCGCCGGCCGCATCGCGGCCACCGGCATCGTACCTTACCCGCCAGGCATTCCATTGTTGATGCCGGGGGAAAATGCCGGACCGGCAGACGGTCCGCTGCTGGCGTATCTCAAGGCGCTGGAGAGCTTCGATAAGTCTTTTCCGGGCTTCACCCACGATACCCACGGGATCGAAAGCGAGGCGGGGGAGTATCGGATGCTGGTGTTGAAATGAGCCGGGTCGGCTGCGTTCGGATGAACCGCAGCGGCTCTAGGCGCTGACAATCGATTTCGGCTCCAGGAACGACTCCAGTCCAAAGACACCGAACTCTCTGCCGATGCCCGATTGCTTCAGGCCGCCAAACGGCGCCAGTAGCTCTGGCGCGATACGGTTGATCATCACCGTCCCGGCTTCGAGCCGGGACGCCACGGCCTGGGCACGCGAGCGATTCTGCGAAAACACATAAGCCTGGAGCCCATAGACCGTGTCGTTGGCGATACCGATCGCCTGCTCATCGGTGTCAAAGGCCATGATCGATAGCACGGGCCCGAAAATCTCGTCGCGAGCAATGTCCATATCGACACTGACCTCGGCGAATATCGTCGGCTGTACAAAATATCCACGCTCCTGTCCGGCTGGACGGCCCAAGCCACCGGCAACCAGCCTGGCACCTTGTTCGATGCCGCGATGAATGTAGCGCTGGACCCGTTCATATTGAGCAAGGTTGACCAGTGGGCCGATAGCCGTGTCCGGATCGTGTGGGTCGCCCACCCGCAGTGTCGCGGTATACGCTTGCACAGCACTGATCACTTCCTCCAGTCGGTTTCGTGGCACCAGCAGGCGCGTGCCGGCCACGCAGGCCTGGCCGTTATTCATGAAGGCGGCGTTCATGATCAAGGGCAGGGCAGTGGTCAGATCCGTATCGTCCAGCACAATTGACGCCGATTTACCGGTCAATGCCAGGCTTACACGCTTCATGCTCTCGACGCCGGCTTGGGCAATCACTTTTCCGGTCGCTGTCGAACCGGTGAAGGAAATCTTTGCGACATCAGGATGACGACTCAGCTCATCGCCAACATCGTGGCCCCGTCCTATCAGGATGTTGAAGATGCCTGCGGGCAGCCCGGCGCTGTGCAGTGCCTCGCTCAGGACCCGAGTCTGTAACGGGCTCAGCTCGCTCGGCTTGATCACGCTCGTACACCCTGCAGCGATGGCCGAGGCGAGCTTGCTGCAAACCGTGCCGGCAACGCTGTTCCAAGGAGCAATCAGCGCGGCAACGCCCACCGGCTCCATCCTGACTTGCGCGGCACCGATGACACGAGTCAGCGGATAGTCCTCCAGGGTTTGCGCGGCATTGGCAAAAGATTGGGACACATATTGACTGATCCACTGGGTACGCGCGAATACGCCGCCATACTCTTCAGTCGCCGAATCGCGAATCTGCTGGGCGCTGCCCAACACCGCAGCCTGAAGCTGCCTGAGCATCTCGATGCGCTCGGCTTTGGTTGTGCGTGCAAATGTGTGCTGCGCTCTACGGGCGGCCTGGATGGCTGAAATTGCATCAGCACGATTTGCCAGTGTGGCAGTGCCCAGGATCGTTTCGGTCGTGGGGTTGATGACGTGGATGACCTCCGTGCCCTGTACCGGGATGAAAGCGCCATCGATGTAAGCCTCTGTAATGTTCCACATGATTGAACCTGGTCTGGATTCGAAATGAGGAGATCAGGCTAGCGGTTCGTCTTCAGGCTGATAATCGGATCAAATGCGGATGAATTATCAAGGAATCCGGGACAATGTATAAAAGTGGCCTGATCGAACTGGAAGTCGTGCTGGCGGTCGCCAGGCGAAGAGGGTTTCGCGCGGCAGCCATTGACCTGAACATGTCCACCACAGCGGTCAGCAACGCCGTTGCCAGCCTGGAGGCACGGCTGGGCGCACGGTTATTCCATCGCACCACCCGCAGCGTATCCCTGACTGAAGCCGGGCAACACTTTGTCGATCAGATAGGCCCAGCCGTCAGCCATATCCAGAACGCAATGGAGACCGTGCTGCAGGCCAACCCTGTAATGACAGGAACGCTGCGCATCAACAGTTCGTTGGGCGCGGCGCTGATGGTTTTCCAACCTGTACTGCTCAAGTTTCTACAGCGATACCCCGGCATGACGATCGATATCACGACCGAGGGAAAAATGGTCGACATCATCGCCGAGGGATTCGACGCGGGTTTACGACCCAGTGCCCGGGTGCCACGGGATATGATTCGAGTGCCTATCATGCAGAACGTGCAGATGGTGGTCGTAGGTTCGCCTTGCTACTTTGCCAGTCACTGCGAACCCGTGGTTCTCGAAGACCTGGTGGATCAGGCCTGTATACGGGCGCGTCTTCCTGACGGCGCATTATCGCCTTGGGAATTCGTCCGCGAGGGTCAGCCAATGACCGCCGATGTACACGGACCGTTGGTATTGGACACGCCGGTGCTGATGCTGGAAGCGGTCAGGCAAGGAGTAGGGCTTGCGCAATTGCCTCAATGGTATGTCAGGAACGAACTGGCTGATGGACGCCTGATTGAAATACTCGCGCAGTGGGCGCCTGCCGCGTTTGATCTGTCCCTGTATTACGCCGGCCATCGGCACATACCCGCCGGCCTGCGGGCCCTGATCGATCTGATTCACGAAGAGGCCGGCTCGTCTTAGCTTTCAGTGCCATCAACCGCAGATGATTCGGCCTCGGCAGCCATCTTCAGCCGGTCAGCCTTACTGATGTACTTGGGCTTCTTCGGCGCAAGTTTGGCGCTGGCCTTTTTGGCTTTTGCCTTGAACAGTTGCTGCAGTTTCTTCTGGCGATTCATGATCTCAACAGCTCCTGGGTCAAAAGGGTCAGCATCCTGAAGCAAGGAGCGGGGCGAGGGCAATGGTCGATCTACTCAGGATCATGACAACACACGCAAAGCTTGTTGCCTTCAGGGTCGCGAAAGTACGCACCATAAAAATCAGGATGGTATTCAGGTCGCAGGCCTGGAACGCCTTCGCATGTCCCGTTCAGTTTCAAAGCCAACGCATGAGCATTACGGACAGTCTTTCGATTCATTGCCAGCAAGGCTGTCATCTGTCCATTCCCAGGTGTTGCCAGTCCGCCATCGAACGGTTTTCCCACCACAAATAGGGGACGCGCCAATTCCGGATGCTTCCAACCGGCCCATGGACGTTCCAGGTCCTTGAACTTCATTTCCAGCCCGAGCAACTGCATCAGCGCTTGATAAAACGAAAGTGATCGATCGAAGTCATTCACGCCTACGAGTACATGTGAAATCATTTTTTGCCCCAGGGAAAAGCGTACGTGAGTCATAGTCAGTACGCTTGATTGAGTTCAGCGTACCAGTCAGCGTATCGAGTATTGACGACAAGACACTGGTTCACATCAGGCGCTCCGTCATCCCACCAAGGCGCACCGCGTTCACCCAACGCCACTTTGGCTTGATTGACAGCCGAACGCGCCATGGCCAACGCTGCGTCATCGGCATCAGCCTTGGCGAGTTTGACTGAGCGTCGAGCGGCCATCAAAGCTTTCACCCAGCGATCTCGATCTGCATGGCTCAGATGAGGATTGGTGCAGCGCCACAGACGACCCTTGACGACAAAATAGCGACCATCAGGAGTGACGGGATGATGAGCAGAGCCTCCCATGCGTGTTTATACAAGTACACATAATGTATATTATGTTAAACAAAGATTCTGGCTTTACTGGATAGCCACGCCATCTGGCTCCAAAGCGGACGCCAAGCCAACAACCTGGTTGTCCGAATCGGCACAGCTGAAACGGCACCTTTTCCGGACGTTGATTCACTGCCCTGCTCCCTTCGCACTGTCAAAGCTTTGCCGGAGAAGCTCATACAGACGGCGCGCAGATCGATCAAACCCTACCTACGGATTTTTCATGGCTCATATCAAACTGCATCAGCCCCAGCTCTTTGATGGTGCCGGCGGCGAAGTCGATGAACGCTGAAACCGCACGGGGCAATTGGCGACGGCTGTGATAAACGAAGTGGACGCCTATCGCGCCTGAAGTGTAATCAGGGAGCACTTCCTTCAGACGCCCGGCCTCGACATGGGTTGCGGTGATTGCGGCGGGCAGTAGCGCTATGCCCAATCCGGCCAGCGCCCCTTGGAGCTGAGCAAAAGAGGTATTGGCCTGAAAAGGTCCATCCACTTCCACGGTTGCTGCTTGATTGTCGACGCCTCCCAATCGCCAGGTGGTGCGCGGCCCACCGTAAGACGGCGTGGTGATGCAGTGATGGACACTCAGATCAGTGGGTTGTGCCGGAACGCCGCGTGCCGCCAGGTAGCCTGGACTCGCTACAAGGGTTTGGTAACTCGTGCCGAGCTTACGTGCGAACAGTGACGGATCTCGATCACCTCCGCGCATCGCGACGTCAATGCCCTCGCCCAGGAGATCGACTCGGGCATCATCGCGGCCCGAGGACTGGGGCTAGATGTGTGTCCCATGTCCGGTTTCCACAATGCGATCATTGACGATGCTTTTTTCAGCGGCACTTCGTGGAAGGCGAACTTCATTTTCACCATCGGACATGGTGACGATTCCCGTCTTTATCCACGTGATCCACGTTTGTCTTTTGAAGAAGCCTGCCGCTTCGAGTGACATCCTCGCACCGGGCTCCGCCCATAGTGAGGGTCCGATGCGGTGCACACAAGGTAATCGACTGCATTCACCAGATATCATCCTGGCTCGGGCAATCCGATTGCCGCACTACAGTCGTCACAGGAATCCAGTTAAATTAAAGTCTCCAGACCTGATGAGGCTCGGTGTCATGCCTTCAGAATCCAATGTTCTTCTCAAAAGCCGCGGGCAACGCGGCGCGGACCTGTTCGTAGAGGTGCTTCGCAGCGAAGGTGTACGCTACGTCTTCGGCAATCCGGGAACAACCGAACTGGCTTTGCTCGACGCCCTCTCCGGGGCCTCAGACATCCAATATATCCTCGGTCTCCAAGAGACCTCCGTGGTCGCGATGGCCGATGGTTACGCGCAGGCATCCGGTCGCCCCGGCTTCGTCAACCTCCATACGGCCGGTGGGCTCGGCAATGCAATGGGCGCAATTCTCAACGCGAAAATGGCCAATACGCCGCTTGTCATTACGGCGGGTCAACAAGACACGCGACATGGCGTGACCGACCCGCTGCTCCACGGAGACCTCGTCGCCCTCGCCCGCCCGAGCGTCAAATGGGCGGAGGAAATTCATCATCCCGAGCATATCCCGATGCTGCTGCGTCGTGCGTTTCAGGACTGCCGCACGGGGCCGGCCGGCCCGGTTTTCCTTTCCCTGCCGATTAACGTGATGGAGCAGCACGCGGATGTGACGGTCGGCCCACCATCGCGAATAGAACGCGGGGCCGTGACCGGGGCGATTGAAGAACTGGCCGCTGCCTTAGCGACAATCACCCCCGGCCGCCTGGCAATTATCGTGGGAGAGGAAGTGATCCAGTCGAGCGCGGAAGTCGAAGCCGTGATGCTCGCCGAAGCGCTCGGCGCGCCGGTCTACGGGCCATCCTGGCCCGGGCATATTCCGTTCCCGACGGCTCATCCGCAGTGGCAGGGAACGTTGTCTGCGAAGGCTTCCGATATCAGGGAGGCGCTCTCTGACTTCGACGCGGTCTTTCTGCTCGGTGGCCATTCGTTGATCAGCTATCAATATTCCCAGGGGCCGGCTATTCCACCTCACTGTCGCCTTATCCAGTTGACCGGCGATGGGCACCAACTGGGCAGAGTCCACGAGACAGCGCTAGGGCTGATCGGGGATTTAAAACTCTCCTTGCAAGCGCTGTTGCCGATACTGGACAAGCAATTGGACCCACACAGCAAGGCCATTGCGACGCTGCGACACAACGCTGGCCAGGGACGCGATGCACGTCGTGCCGACGTCGCCGCTCGCGTCAGTCGCGAATTCGACACGCCGGTGACAACGCCTTTCGTGGCTGCCCACGAGGCTGTCCGGGCTATCGGGCCGGACGTCTGGATCGTCGACGAAGCACCCGCCACGATTGCTCATGTTCGTGCCTGCCTGGATTCCCACTCGGCTCGCCAGTATCTTTTTACCCGCAGCGCCATCCTGGGCTGGGGCATGCCGGCGGCTGTCGGTACGTCGCTTGGCCTGGATCGCAGCCCGGTCGTCTGCCTGGTCGGTGATGGTTCGGCAATGTACTCACCGCAAGCACTCTGGACGGCGGCGCATGAACGGCTGCCGGTGACGTTCGTTGTCATGAACAACGGCGAATACAACATTTTGAAGAACTACGCTCGTAGCCAGGCGCACTACCGAAGTGCAAGCACTCACCAATTCATCGGCATGGACCTCTGCAACCCGGCCATCGATTTCCTGGCCCTCGCCTCTTCCCTGGGCATCCCTTCGCGCAGGATCGAGCGCGCCAGCGATATTGCGGGAGCTGTCGAAGAAGGTATTCGCTCAGGCTGCCCGAATCTCATTGAACTGCCGATCACGCCCTGAAGAATGGACGCCCCTGGTCGATGCCCCTGCCCAGACGGGCAGTAGGCGATGTGTCCGCCGCCAGGGGCGAAAATCGAAATTACCTGACGCGTTCAAAGATGATGTGAACCCTGGACCCATCGGGGCGCCGAAAATTTTCCACCATCCGGTCGCCATCGATCTTCAGTTGCAAGTCATCCTGCGTACGCACAGCGCCCACCCAGTTTGGAAAAGTAGACCCCTCAACGGTGTTGCCCGTGAACTCGCCATTCTGGTCAACCGTATAGCGTCCGAAGAAACCGATGCTACCCGCCATGGCTGCACGGTTTTCCTCATCGGTGCCTTCGCCACGAACGGCGGAGCGAAACGCCGGCACACGCGGATCAGTGAGCACTTCAACGAACGTCAGCTCTGCGGTGAAAACGAGCCAGCCATGAGGATTGGGTCCATAAGCATCCGAGGTACCGCCCTGACGCTCGACCGTTGCGCTGATGACGCGCCAGGTGCCGACAAATGGATTTTCTGTGCTCGCAAAGGCCGTGGAGAAAACCGAAAAGGCAATCACCGCGCCCACTGCCAATACCCTGTTTTTCAGAGTCATCCGTATCACCTTCCATTAACCGTAAGGACGCGATGTCCTGGTCGAGATAATCGCCAGGCGTAGCTCCCGCGAGGCGGCATTATCCGCCTGACGGCCCAGCTGCCAGCCCAGATACCCCCACAGCAACGCGCAACACGCGCCTACCATTGCGGCCAGGCCGGCGCCCTGCCCCAGCATGTCGAGCACGCTCTTGGCCCAACCACTGATAGCGTCGCCGGCACGATAAACCACAGTGTCGATGACGTTCTTGGCCTTGTATTTACTCTCGGCGTCCAACGGTGCAAAGAGCATCTCCCTGCCCGGCCTGACGAACGCGTACTCGCCGATGCGCCGAATGATCATCAACGCTGCAAGCAGGGCAAATCCGGGCGCCAATGCAAGACCGACGAAGCCGATGCACATCAGCAACGGCACGATGGCCAACAACGCACGGATCCCCAGCTTAGGCGCGATACGACCGGTGATGAACAGCTGGGACAGTAACGCGCCCGCCTGCACGATGATGTCGATGGTGCCGAAAACGCGCACTTGTGAAGCGCGATCCGGGTAAAGCTCGGCCACCAGCCGCGCCTGCTCGAAATAGAGAAAGGTACTGACCGTCGCCAGCAGCACCACGAATCCGGCTATCCCCAGCAGGTAAGGTGACTGGAGCACCGCCGTCAAGCCACTGAACGGGTTGCCTTGCAAGGGCTGGCGGGTGGGTTGCGTCGGCGCGGCGCCAGGACGGCCCGCCCCGCCCGTTTCGCGCCATGTCATCAATGCCCGCTTCAAGACCAGCGTCACGCCGAGCAGCAGCGCCGCCAAGAGCATCAAGCCTGACGCACCGACGGGCTCGATGAGCAGCGCACTCAGGGCTGGCCCCAGCAGGCCGCCGATGCTGGCGCCCGCCGCGATAAAGGCAAATAGCCGCTTGGCCTGCTCGCTGTCGAATACATCCGCCATCAAGCTCCAGGCCACGGATACGACGAACAGGTTATAGACCGAGATCCAGACGTAGAAGACCCGGGCCAGCCAGATGCTGTCCGGCTGGAACTGGAAGACCTCGACGAACATCAACAGGTTGAGCCCGAAGAAACCGTACACCCAATCGATGAGGCGCAGGCGCGGTACCCTGGCACTGAGCCAGGCGAATAAAGGAACGGCCACCAGCATGGCGACGAACGTCGCAGTGAACAACCATTGCAGGTTCTCCACACCCGCCGCGATGCCCATCGACTCGCGGATCGGGCGCAGCATGAAGTAACCGGTGAAAAGGCACAGGAACAACAAGAAACCGCACAGCGCCGCAAACAGCTCACCGTCGCGGGCGTTAACGGCGCGGCTCAGCCGGTGCAGATAGGAAGGCGTACGCATGGGAACTCCAGGGAGACGCTAACAAGTCAGAGGATGGGCACCGGACGAACCCGATGCCCATGTTCGCATCAGGGGTAGGTGATGCCGGTCAGCCGTTCAGAGACGGCCCAGAGCCGCTCGGCATCCGTCTGGTTGGTCGCCGCGGCTGGCGTCTTGGCCAAGCCCAGCGGACCGCGTTTTTCCTCGTCTCCGGTCGGGCCGTAATAGGCTCCACCGTTGGCTTGCGGTGCGGTGGCGGCATATAACGTGGGCAACGCCCCTTGCGCCGCCGAGTGGTACACGTCGCGGTCCTTTGCCCAGCGTTGGCCGAACTCACTGTTGAGGCCCGGACCTCGCGCAATCAACTCGGTGACCGCTACGCCCGGATGCGCGGCAACGCTGCGAATGCCCCACTGTTGGGCATCGCTGCGCCGTTGCAATGCAAAGGCCCACTGCAGGATGGCCAGCTTCGATTGCGCGTAGGCCGCATAAGGGTCGTACTTCTGCTCGAACTGCAGGTCATCGAAATTCACCGTGCCACGCGCCGCTGCAATGCTTGAGAGACTTACCACCCGCGCATCCTCGCTCTGGCGCAAGAGCGGCACCAGCAAGCCGGTCAATGCGAAATGCCCCAGGTAATTGGTCGCCAGTTGGAGTTCGTAACCGTCCGTCGAGGTGCCGCGTTCCGGCGGCGCCATGATGGCGGCATTGTTGATCAACACGTCCAGGCGCGGCAGCGTCTGGTTGAGGCGCTGGGCCAAGCCGCGTACGGATGAAAGGTTGGCCAGGTCCACGGCCTCGAAGCGCACCTTGGCGTCAGGCACCGCCTGTCGAATACGGGCGATGGCTTCGGCTCCGCGTTCAGGATTGCGTGCCGCGATAATCACTTCGGCGCCGGCCCGCGCCAGCGCCAGCGCATCCTCATACCCCATGCCGCTGGTGCCGCCGGTAATCAGGACGATCCTGCCGTTCTGGGACGGAATATCGTCGGTCGACCAGTCGGGTTTCGGGGCAACCCGGGCCGAAGCGTCGACGCTCACGGCGCTGAGCAACGCGACGCCGGCGGCCAGCGCTCGCGCCAGCCTGAGCAGCGGACTCGTGAGGTTCTTGAAATCGAATGCGTAAAAGCTTGTTGTTGTATTCCACATGGTTGAGTGCTCTCTATTTGAAGATGGAACCGATACGGCCAGCGCTCACTGGATGGCGCATGCATCAGACAGTTGCAGGAAGCTGACCCGGCGGATTTCGCCGTGCGTATCCACGTAGGTCATCGTTGCCGGCACCACTTCGCAAACGGGCGATTGCGGCGCCTCGATACGAATGGCCTGGGCGACGTCCAGCGGCATGCCGTACTCGTAAGCCGGTGGTTGCGTTTGTTCTTTGGCAAACAGAGGTGAACCGCTCAAAGTGATGACTGCCAGCAGACTGGCGACCGATACATTCTGGATATTCATGGTGAGACTCCACGACTGCCTTTACCGAGATGGTGGTAGCACTCTAGGAGCAGGACACTGACGTCAAGGTGACTGCCGACTGACAGGAACATGTCAAAGGCCGGCACTGGAGAAACACCGGCTTGCGCTGAATGCAACAGCGCAAATCGAGGGTGTGGCGGCTAGCGCGCTGCCTGGCTTGTCAGGGAGAAACCGAAGGTATTGAGGCCGTCCCTGCTGTGGGCGAACACCCGGCCACCGTGCATGGAGGCCACCGCCCGCACAATGGAGAGCCCCAGGCCATGGTGCGCATCACTTCGTGCACGGGCGGCGTCGGCACGATAGAAACGCTCGAACAAGCGTTCCAGGTGCACGTTATCAATCGGCTCGCCAGTGTTGGATACGCTGACCTCGGCCTGCATGCCGTGGCTGACCAGGCTCACGGTTATCGTGCTGCTCGGCACCGCGTATCGCGCCGCGTTCTGTATCAGGTTCGCCAGGGAACGGTGGAAAAGGCGACGGTCGATGCACATGTGCATGTCGCCTTGGATCACTACGCTCAGTTGCTTGTCATGCAGGACCGGCTCCAGATATTCAACCGTCTTCGACGCCTCTTCGTTCAGCGAGACATCACTCAGCTCGGTTGCGCGCTGGCCGCTTTCGGCGCCCGCCAGGAACAGCATGTCGTTGACGATAGTGCCCATCCGCTCCAGCTCTTCGAGGTTGGACTGCAACAGATCCTGAAGCTCGTTCACGTCCCGCCCATGGGCCAACGCGACCTGAGTCTGGCCGATCAGGTTGGTCAGTGGCGTTCGCAGCTCATGGGCCACATTGGCATTGAAACCTTCGAGCTGGCACCAGGCCGCTTCCTGGCGAGCCAAGGCACCATTGAACGACACCGCCAATTCTTGCAATTCGCCGGGCAGCGCCTCGGTGTCCAGTCGCTGCTTGGAATCTCCCGGTGGCAGGCTGTTGGCCTGACGGCTCAGGCGCCTGACCGGCCCCAGGCCAAAACGCGCGATCCAGTAGCCCAGCAGAGCGACCAGCACGACGCCCAGGGCCGAAGTCAGGACCAGGATCTTGGTGAAATGGTCCAAGGTCTTCATGAACGGGGTCGAATCGAGCCCGACGATAAAACGTAACTCCGGCCGGCTGCCCATGGCCGCGATGGTCTTGATCATCAGCATCAGGGGCCGATCCCGATCAGGTACTTCGACGGTGGAAAAACCATCCGGGCGCTTGGACCAATCCTTGCCGTCCGGCATCGCCCCGCCATAACTGTAGGCGGGGTCGTCAACCAGCACCCAATAGCGCACCCGCTCGTCCGCGGGCGTCAGTCCGTCGAGCTTCTGGCGCAAGCCGATCCAGAATTGCGGCGAATCATATTTTGCGAGCACCGGATCGAGTACGGAATGACGCAGGATCAGCTCGTTCTGCATCTGGTCTTCGAGCGATTGTTTCAAGGAACAGCGCAACAGCGTCGCGCTGACAGCGGTGATGAGCGTGACCGCTAGCGCAAACATCAGGGCAAGCCGCTTGGCAATCGATCCTTTCATCACTGCGCACCGACCGGCCTGTCGTTGGCGTCACGACTCTCCAACACATAGCCCATGCCGCGGACGGTGTGCAGCAGTTTGCGCGGATACGGCACATCGACCTTGGCTCGCACGCGCTTGATCGCAACCTCGACCACGTTGGCGTCGCTGTCGAAATTCATGTCCCAGACCTGTTCGGCAATCATCAACTTGGAAAGAATTTCCCCCTGGTGCCGTGCCAGCAGGCTCAACAGACAGAACTCCTTGGCTGTCAGGTCCAGCCGCACCCCGCCCCGTGTCACCTTGCGTGCTTGCAGGTCGACCTCCAGGTCGTCGATGCGCAGGTGGGTCGGGTCGGCAGCGTCATCGGCACGACGTCGGATCAGGGCCTGGACCCGCGCGACCAGCTCGGCAAAGGAAAAAGGTTTGGCCAGGTAGTCATCGGCGCCCTCTCGCAGTCCCCGGACACGATCATCCACCGTGCCCCTGGCCGACAACATGATCACCGGGGTTTTCTTGTGCAGGCGCAGCCCCTGCAAAACGCCATAGCCGTCCTTGCCTGGCAGCATGACATCGAGGATCACCAGGTCGTAATCCATCTCCACCGCATAGTGCAGGCCATCAATGCCATTGGTCGCGACATCGACAATGTAGCCAAGCTCGCTCAAGCCACGATGGACATAGGAGGACGTCTTTTCTTCATCCTCGACAATGAGCAGACGCATCAAGTGGTTCCTCTGTGGACGCGGGGGCAACCTACAGAGTTTAGACAGGCAAAGTGTCTGGAGGCTGACTGCTTCCTGACATTCTTGTCAGAAATGGTTTTGACGGCCGGCGTCGGCTACCTGCGACTCGCCTATATTTGCGGCTGAGTGACTTGGCCCCTGCCTTTAGTTTCACCGTCGCGATCAAACGGAGTGTTCCAAATCACCAGCTCAAGTGCCACGGCTATTTGGATCCGGTAGTCGGCAAACGGAACCGGCAACAGATCCTGAGCGCGCTCAAGCCTGCGCAGCAGCGTATTGCGATGGGTCCCCAGCACTTCAGCGGTCTGGGTGATGTTGCAACCATGGGCCAGGAATGCATGTAACGACTGCTGTAATACCCAGGACTGCGTCGCCAAGCGGCCCAGGGTGCTGACAACGAATTCTTTGGACGCGCGGGCGTCTTGCGTGATCAGCGACATCATCCTGACCTGGTCTATGGTGGCGACGGCGGGCGCTCCAGCAAGCCTCCCCATGAGTCGCTGGGTTGCCAGAGCTTCCAGATGTGACTTTCGAAAACCGTTGGGCCCCGCTGCCAAAGATCCTGCCGACGCGCGGTGTTCTGGATACTGGTTCGAGACGTCGCGCAGCTTGTTCACGTCCAGCGGCTTTGCCGCGCTGCACCAAACCCACAAGGTGGCGGGCCCTGCCGATACGATAAGGGGCGACGTCGATCCAGTGAGGCGAGCCAGGGCGCGCGCCATATCCTCCAGATTCCGGATGTCGGCATCCGGGGTCTCGCTCCAGACGAGGTAGGCAAAGTGTTTCTGGGAAACGCTGTAGCCCAGGCGTCTACCGAACTGCTCGGTATCCACCTCTCTGCCATCGAGCAGCCGATTGACCAAGCTCCGTTTGTCGACGTGGTCATCACAGGCCTGAACGCTCTTTTCTTCCCGGATAATCTGCGTCACCAGCCGCATGTTGCCGTCGATGAATTCGGCAATCGACCGCGACGACACGTCCAGGAATTCCTCGAGCACCACCGGATCCCGGGTCATTTTGAAAGCCATCTTCATCCACAGCTCCCAGGCAGTGTTCTGTGTCGACCTCGCGACATTCATCAACAACTCGGACAGCCCTCTGCGGGCGAGCTCCCTGGCCGTGTCCACCATGTCCGCCGAGACGTAGGGCTGCACCGGCTCTCCAGGGCGCTGCAGATTGGCGTTCGCCCAGTGCAGCAACTCTGCCCGGTTGGCGCGTCGACACGCCGCGAGAATGACAGGATCCTCCAGCAGCCTGGCATCTTCCGGTGAGGAGAAAAGCGCCTGGTTGAGGCGCTCGACCCACTCCGACGGCAGTGTCTGAGCGAGCTCGGCGCCTTTGCGCAGGAGCTCACGAACGGCTTCCGAGGGGTGCGGCCAAGGGGTTGTCGTACTGGTCATGGGCAGTGCAAATCACTCAAAAAATCCAGGGAAAATGGTGCAGTTCGTACCTTGGCGCAAGGTCAGGGGAAACCTAGCATGAACTCACTGCCTGAACAAAAAATACAAGGGGGCACCGTGACGCTCCGTGTTCTTTTTTGGGTTTAGCGCAGTGCAAGCGGGCCTGCTCGCCGATGCCCGTTGACCAGACATCAACCCGCCTGCGCCAACCGTTCTTTCAATCTGGAGTGCTTCAATGTCAGCCTCTCGCGATACCTTACCCAGCCTGCCCGTTGTAACCCGCTCGACTTCAGCGCAAGAGATTGCGCAACTGAGCGACGGAGCAGGTGCGGTCATCATCCGCAACTTCATGACCCTCGAACAAGTCGAACGGATCAACCATGAACTGGACGCCCCCCTGGCCGCGCTCGATGCCGGCTCCAAGCACGAGCACGAGCTGATCGCCGAGTTCCATGGCCATCAAACCAAACGGCTGACCAACCTCGTCACCCACAGCAAGACTTTTCGTGAGGAAATCCTTGATGACGACCTCTTTCACGAATTGGGGACCGTGCTGTACGCCCCCGAATGCGGTGACTGGTGGCTGACCACGGCCCAGTTGATCGAGATCGGCCCGGGCAACAAAGCACAAATGCTGCACCGCGACATGGCGCAGTACCAACCGTTCGTGGCCATGAACAGACGCGCGCCACGCGCCATCACCAACCTGATGCTGGCGCTCACCGACTTCACCGAGGAAAACGGCGCCACGCGCCTGATCCCTGGGAGCCAGGATTGGGAAAACTTCGACGATGTGGGCACGCCGGAGATGACGATCCCTGCCCTGCTGAAAGCAGGGGATGCCTTGCTGTTCGGCGGGAAAGTCGTTCACGGTGGCGGGGCCAACGTGACCGCTGACGACTACCGTCGCGGGCTGACCATACCGATGCAGGCTTCGATCATCACGCCTGAAGAAGCCTACCCGTTGATCGTGCCGCTCGAGCTGGTCAGAACGCTCGCTCCACGCGTTCAGAAGATCCTCGGCTTCCGCTCTCAGTACCCCAATGGCAGCCCGGGCCTGTGGCAACATAACTACGCCGACCTCGCAGACTACCTCCAACTCTAGAAAACTCCCCCGCCGGCTTGTCTACCTGAAGGTGCGACGATCACTCAAATGCCCAGCCAGGCAAGGAGGCCAGGCATCGGTTTGCGATGCTTGGCCTCTGGACCGATGGCCGGTAGATACCTCCCGGCCAGCCCTTCATTCTGGATGGGGCATGACCCCACGACGTGAAAACAGAACCGGTATGCCATCGGCGTTGAACAGCGCCGCCGTCAGCGAGAGGCCGTCAGCCGACTGCATTTGCTCGAAACTGTGCCCACCATCACTGCTCTGAACCCTGAACCCGTCCAGGCCGACCGCCAGCACTTGAGCACCCGCTACCGCGACGGCGGTGACAGAGCCCTTGCTTTGAGTGGGTACTCTGCGAAAACGCTTGCCATCGGCAGAGCCCTGCAACAGGGTGCCACGCTGGCCACCCAGCAGCAGACGTCCATCGGCCAGTACCGCGCCCGACCACAGGGTGCCTTCGTAACCGGTGTCCAGGTAACGCCAGTTTTTCCCGTGGTCGTCGGAACGCAGCACCTGCCCATGCTCAGCGGTGGCGTAAAGCGTGCCGCGGCCGTCGGCAAACAGCCCTATCAGGTTAAGGTCGGCCCGCGTGGCCCCGGGCGGTGCGTGAACCGCCTGCTCGGCCCACGTCCGGCCCCCATCTTCGGTGGTCAGCACCAACGACCACAGGCCTACCGCAACGCCCTGCCGGGCATTGAAAAAGTGCACGGCGAACAGGGGCCGGTCTTCTTCGGTGGACAGCCGCTGGATCTGCCAGGATTCTCCGCCATCGGTGGTGGCCAGGATCGCGCCCCAGTGACCTACCGCCCACCCGCGCCTGGCGTCCACGAACGACACCCCCGTCAACGGAGTGGACAGCGGCACCGAGCGTGCCTGGCGCCACTGTTTGCCCTGGTCATCGGACAGCAACACAACACCGTGGTCGCCAACGCCAACCATGCGTTCCCCGGCCCAACCAGCGGCCAGGACGGTGGCCTGCGTGGCGTTGCTCACCTGTGCGGCCGGCACTGCTTGCAACGGCGCAGCATGGACGGACATCAACGGCAACGCGGCAGCGAGTAAGGCCGCGGTAAATGAAATCCTCAATTTCATGCTTGTCTCCTCAGTGCAGCAGCGCGCCGATCAGGCGCACGGGGCGCTTGCGCGGGAACACCCGCTCCAGCCAGACGGCGAAAGCGGGCAGCACAGTCATGGCCATGACCATGTTGACGATGAACATGAAGGCCAGCAGCTTGCCCATGTCGGCCTGGAACTTGAGCTCCGAGAACGCCCACGTGGCAACGCCGACTGCCAGGGTGATGGCGGTGAAAATGGTCGCGACGCCCACCTCCAGCAGCGCGTACTCGACGGCCTTGGTGATCGACTGACCATGGGCCTGGTGCAACTGCAGACGGTTGTAGATGTAGAAGGCGTAATCGACGCCAATGCCCACCGCCAGCACCATCACCGGCAAAGTGGCAATGGTCAGGCCGATCTGCAGTTCCTTCATGAACCAGTAGCCAATGAACGTACCGATGGTCAATGGCAGGCAGCACACCAGGACCGCTCGCCAATCGCGATACACAGCGAAAACCAGCAGTGCGATGGCGGCATAGACGTAAAGCAGCATCGGGGTTTCGCTTTTTTCCACCTCTTCGTTGATAGCGGCCAGGACACCGGCATTGCCTGAGGCGAGGCGAACCGAAATGCCCGGCATCGGATACTCGCTGCGCAGCGCCTTGGCGGCTTCCACCACCCTGTTGATGGTCGTCGCCTTATGATCGGCCAGGTACAGGTGCACGGCCGACATGCTGCAGTCGGTACGCATCAGCCCGGGCGTGCGCGCAACCTCGGTGGCCAGCGCGGCGTAGTTCATCGGGTCAATGGGTACGGCCGCCATCTTCGGGTTGCCTTCGTTGTAGCCCTCGTTGAACTGGCGCATGGTGGTGGAGAAGGACGCGACCGAGAGGACGCCGGGCACCCCCTGCATCGCCCACACGAAGCGATCCTGGTATTGGCCCAGGGCAACATCCTCACAGGCCACTTGACTGTCTTGCCCAGCGGTATCTCGATTGACTTCGAACACCACGCTGAGCCAGTCCAGACCGATGTCGTAGTTGCTGGCGATGGCGACGGCGTCGCGATTGAAGCGCGAGTCTTCGCGCAACTCTGGCGCACCCGCCTGCAGCGTGCCAACGACGCGGTCATGGCTTTGCCAGAACGCGACCAGAAAGACCACCAGGGCCACGCCCAGCACCCACTGCGCCCTGCGCGGTTCGGCGAGACGAGCCAGGCCTCGTAGCCAGCGGGACCGGCGCTGTCGGGAAACTTCCTGCGCGGCCGCGTACTTGTCATCCACGCGCAGCAAAGACGCCATCAACGGCAGCATCACCAGGTTGGTGACGATCTTGTAGGCGACGCCAAGGGATGCCGTGATTGCTAGCTCCTGCACCATCGGAATCGGGATCAACAGCAGCGTCACGAAGGAAACCAATGCGGTCACCAGCGCCAGGGTTCCAGGGATCAGCAAGCCGGTGAAGCTTGAGCGCGCCGCCGCTTCGGCGCTCTTGCCGATCACGATCTCGCGAACGATGAAGTTGATTTGCTGCACGCCATGGGAGACCCCGATGGCGAAAACCAGGAAGGGCACCAGGACCGCCAGCGGGTCCAGGCCGTACCCCAACAGGCGCAGACTGCCGAACTGCCAGACCAGCGAGGCCAGCGAACAGACCAGCGCCAGCAAAGTGAAGCGCAGCGAGTGGCAATACCAGTACACCGCTCCCGCCGTCAGCAGCAGCGCCAGCAAACAGAACTCCAGCACGGCTGAAGCGCCGTCTGCGATGTCGCCGATCTGCTTGGCGAACCCGATGATCTGGATTTCGAATGCGTCATCCTCGAATTGCTGGCGGATCTCCTTCTCCAGCCTGTGGTTGAACTCGACATAGTCCAGATGGTCGCCCTTGGCATCGAACTCATTGAGCTCTACCGTGATCATCGCGCTGCGCTGATCACGAGAAACCAGCGTGCCGATGAAGCCGCCCTGGGCTGTGGAGTCGGCAATCGTCGCGATGGTCTGGTCGTCCAGGTGCTCCGGGGAAACCGTACCCGGTACCAGCGGATCGGCGCGAAAACCTTCTTCGGTGATTTCATTGACGAAGGCATTGGGTGTCCACAGAGAACGCACACTGCTGCGCGACACGCCCGGCAGGAAGGTCAACGCCTGGGTGACGTCATACAGGCGCTTCAACCCTGCGGCGTTCCAGATATCGCCCTGTCGGGCCTTGACCACTAGAGTCAGGCGGTTCGCCCCCATCAGGTCGTTGCGGTAGGCCTCGAATGTCTTGATGTATTCGTGGCCGACCGGCAATTGCTTTTCGAAACCGGCATCCATGCGCAGTTGCACGGCGAACCAGCCCATGAACAACGTGAACACCGCCAGGCTCGCCAGCACCAACCTACGATGCCCGAACAACACACCCTCGACGCGTGACAACAGGCCACGTGCCGGGGCTTCAGATAGTTTTACAGAACCGTTCACGGCAGGCCTCACAAGGTGCGGGAGATCGCGATGCCGACATAATCGCGGTCACGATACAGCTGGTCATAAGGCGTATCGCCACCCATGAACTTCGCGTAGTTGAGGGAAACCTGCCAACTGGCTGGGTTTCGTACGAAATTCAAGTAGAGATTCATGCTGCTCGCGTCCTCGGTGAAGGTGGCGCTGAGGTTCGGCGTTCTGCCTCCCAGGGAGCGCGAATAGAAGGCACCTGGCGTGACCTGCCACCCTGGCAGCAAGGTGCCGTCATAGGTCAGGCTGAAATCGAGGTTGATACCTGATGAGGTCTTGTCGCCCCGAGGTTTGGGCGCTGTCGCGGGGTCCAGTTGCCAGGTATTGAGCCCTGCGGCGAGCGGCTCGCCATTGACCTTGTCATGCAGCCCTGGGTACTTGATGACCACCAGCTCGGTCAGCAAAGTGCCCGTGCTGGCTGCGGTGAAATCGAGGAACTCCGAGGAGTTCGAAGGCGTGAAGCTGTAAAGGCCGGTGAGGTGCCACTGGAATTTCTTTTCGTCTTTCCAGCATTTTCCGCCATTGCCGGAGCACAGGTCGATGGCCGGGTTGAGCATGACGGAGTCCTTCGGTCGGTACGAAAGCTCCGTACCGACAGCCCAGTCACCGACCGGCATGTTCGCGCTGATGCCATACATCATCCGGTCTTCCTGATATTCCCAGGTCGGGGCCGCGGCGAAGGTATTCGGGTCAAGAATGGCGACGCGCAATGACGGCAACTTGTCGTGGTAACGCATCACGTAGAGACCGTAATTGATGTCGCTGTCCTCCGGTTGCCAGCGTAGCGAAAGACCCCACTGGCCGCTGTCGCGGGCTTGCTTCTCGGAGAACCCGTAGTCCCCCCTGCCCTCACCCAGCGCGTTGTTGGTGGACCAGTAGCTGCCCACCGGCGGCAACTCGCTCTTGTTCCAGCGGAACTGATAGTAGGCCTCGACATTGACGCCCGAACCCAGGCCCGAAGCGACACTGAGCATCGGCGCCGGCAACACGGCCTCCTTGAGCTGCACGCCGGGGCGCGCCAAGGCCTGGTAGTCGTAGGCGTTGGTATTGTTGATACCGCCGGCCACGAACAGGCTTTCGCCCCAGTTGATCACTTGGTTACCCAAGCGTGCTCGCACCCGCTGCTCGCCCACGTCGAAACCTTTGCTCACCCATAGGTCCAGCAGACGAGCCTTGAAGGCGAGGTCCTCGCGCGCGTCGTCACTCAGCCCGTTGCCGCCTACGCGCTCAGGGGTGTTGAACGACAGCGTGCCAGTGGTATCGGTGGCGGCGAAATCGCGGATCCAGGTGCCACGAGCCATGAAGGTGACGTCTTCGGGCATCTTCAGCAACAGCTCATGGGTACCCTTGAGATAGTTGGTGAACAGGTCGCCGCGATCGTAGTTCAGATCGCCCTGGTCAGCCACGCCGGAGCTTTGCGCCAGACAGCCGGAGGGTACGTTGTGCCCGGTTGGCCCCTGGTTGATCAGGTTGCAGCCCCGCGACTCGGTGCGCACGCCCAAGCCTGCGCTGATCGTGGAGTCGAAGGAGCCATTGAGGGTTTCGGTTTCAAATGTGAACCCCATTGCCAGCGGGGTTGCGCACACGATGGCAAGGCCTGACGCTTTAGATATTATTTTTTTCATGTTGCCTCTCGATCTGGCGTGGGCTTAACGCTCGCTGATGGCACGCAGGTTGTCAGAGGTGAAGAAGTCGCGTTTCAGGCGAGGGTTGCCACTGTCTTCGGTGAGCCAGCGGATATCGTTCTTGCCCGCGCCGATGGTGGTCATGTCGAAGAGGTAACGGCTATCGACCAGGTTGTACTGGACCTGCGCCTGCACATCGCACGCACCGGTCTCGTATACGGGGATCGAGAACCCTTCACGTACTTTCCAGATCTGCCCCTGCTTGTCATAGTCAACGGCCAACAACGGGTTCCAGCTGTCCTCGTCGACATAGAACAGGCGCTTGGACGCCTGGTGGCGCATGCCCTGGCGAACATTGGCCTCGACGACCCAGACGCGATGCAGTTCATAGCGACGCGATTGCGGCGCGATGGAATCGTTGCCGGCGAAGGTTTCCACCTTGGCTGTGGTGTCATAGGCACCAAAGGCGTTGTATGGCACCAGCAGTTCCTGCTTGCCGATCAGTTTCCAATCGAAGCGGTCCATGGCGCCGAAGAAGACATTCGCCTCGTCGACGGTGTACTGGTTGTCGAGCCCGATCTGCGGAGCGTCGTAGGAATAAGACGGCATGCGCCTCACCCGGCGCTGACCGGGAAAGTAGTAGAACGTCGTGGCCTGCTCGCCGGCTACCGATGTCTGCACCCCAGCCTGGCCGGCCAGCGCCGCTGGCTCCTGGTAACTGGAAAACGTCGCGTTCTCCAGACGGCCAACGGACGAAAACAGTGCATTGCCTTTCTTTCCCCACGGCGTGAAAAAGAAGGTGTCGGTCGACTGGCGCAACCATTCCCCGCCCTTGCGCGGCGAAATTCCTGAGATGCTTTTCGGAATTTCGACACCTACACCGCGGTAGCGCATTTTCATGTTCCACATGACCTGCGCGCCGGTGGTCGGGAGAGGAAACGGGATGCCTGGGACATGAGCCTCTTCGAGGGCAAGCCCGGTGGCGTCGAGCTTGGCGAAACCAACGTTCTGCCGAGTATTCTCAGCTACGAAATCCGGTACGCCGCAGGTTCGGCGGGTTGGGTAGACGTCCATGCGGTAACCCGGGATTTTCTTGAACAGTTCGAGCTGAGCTGGGGACAGTTTGCTCGCGTGCTGCGCCACCGTGCTTGAGTCGATACTGTAGAGGGGCTTGTCGCCCTTGAACTTCCAATGCTCACCGCGCACCTGTCCATAGCTCCAACCCTCCCCTTGCGGCTCCGGAGTTCTCCAGGCCGGGATATTCCCGCTTGAATTTGCGGCCACCTCGCCGCCCAGCGGCGTCAGCTTCGAACCCAACGCTTCGGTCCCCTGGGGCGCAGCCTGTGCCGAACAGATCGCGGTCGATACCGCGAATGTAGCCAGCAGCTGCCTGAAAATACGGCGGGCGGGCACGTCGACTTCCTGCCATGTAGATACTTTTTTCATTAGAGGCTCCTCGAACAAAGGGCCTGCACCGGCTACCCGACCTTCCCATGGAAAGTGGCGCCTAACGCAAGCTGATCATCTGACATGATCAATTGACCATGTCAGATGATCATAAAGCAAGCGACATGCCAGAAGTTCTCCTAGAGCGATTAAGTCAGATAAATCAGTTAGTTAGTCGCTAGTAGCGATTTAAGTTGATTGAGTGTTTTTAAGTTAATGGGAAATAAAGGAACAGGTGTTACCCCTAATTGCCCTTCCATGGCGCGCCGGTTAGTTATCCGCGCCCCTGACAAGTCGGCGAACTTGTTGCGACAGGTTTTACTTTTTCACTGCATATTGCCAATCATGAAAATGGGTCATCATTTCCAATAAAAAAAAACCGCCCCTGGAGGCGGTAAAGAAGCAGGGCCAGGGCCCGACTTGGAGTTTTAGATCAACGAAACAGCATCATACGTAGCGCCTTTGCTTGATCTAACGACAGACAAGCAATGCCTCAGTTGAGTTGTTTCTAGAACGCTGAAGTGCACCATAAGCATAAAACGACTGAGCAATCGAGTACGACCATGTCAAGAAAGCAAAGGTCATGAATACCATCTTTGTGTCGTCACCCGGAATTGGAAAGAAATCATATCGCAAGGCTATCGTCAGTCCAGCCACACCACTCAGGGTGGTGGCAAACGCATGCTCAAGCTCTCTGGCCCGGACCAGTAGCCAAACAAAATAAGCCAGGTACGCCGTGTAAGCCAACCACATCACCACATAAAAATATGGGAGAAGCGCTTTGAATGAACTGGATAGGAAGTAAACGGCTGCGATCGCAAAACCAGCCAGGAACAATATGATGTCACTCGTCACGGAAGGCTTGTAACTATGCGTTACGGCCATCAAGCCAAGCGTTGCAATAATAGGAATTCCAATTCCTCTGGAAAAGGCATCGAGATACATGGCGACATTATAATTAGCCAACCAACCCGTAACGATGAAAACCATGAAATTCGTTGCCGATATTCCTACGATCAGAAACTCTCCGCCAATCAGATAGTTTCTTCGCCTGATGAATGCCACCCCATAATACAGACCGCAGCTCATTAGCAGCACACAGGCGGCCAGGACACTCACTTCTATAAGTTCCACGATAACAGCCCCTGTCAATAAGGTCGCGTCGTTGTTCTGCACTTGCCCGTAAGACAAACGTCTGATTAGCGTGCGTGCTGAGTTATTTGACCTGCATCAGTCATTGTGCTTGTACGAGCAGGTCAGAATCCCTGCCGTAATCAGCTGGCCAAAGACCTCAGGTCGCTATCAATTTTGTCTAGTGCGTCTTGAGAAATCAGCCCGCCGGAATATTTCGCCGCGGTTACCAAAGCGAAACCCCGGACCATGCCGATCTGCGGATGTTTATTGATACCGGGCAAGTGCTTTTCGAGGACTTGGCTTGTATTGACGTTGTCCAGCAACTCACCCACTTTCGATTCGATTGAGTACGCCATGTACTGTCTCCTTGGTTGTGCCCTGTCGGGCAGAATTCAATACGCGGCAGACTGCACGAACTCTGAAAACAGAGTCCCCCATCCATGCCGCTGCGAAATTTCAACAACTCCAACCACTGCGGGCTGAGTGATATTTCCATAGAGCGTTGCACCCAACATGGGTCGCTTCATGGCAGCTCAAGATCGTCAGAACCCTTTTCCCGGCTCGGAAAAAGCAGGCATGTCCAAGAGCGCTTGCGGGTCTCGCATCTGGCCATCGAGTTCCACCCAGCCCAGCAACGTGGAGCTCACACTCCAGCCCAGCAGGCGTTGCATTTCTGCGGGGAGCTGGCGCACCCGCTCAATGGGAATGGACAGGAAGTGATTTTCTTCGAGGCGCAGGATGGCCAAGTCGTACGCCATGGTCAGGCCAGTACGAGGAGACGACGTGGTATTGGCGCCACCGCCGTGATAGACCGACCCCAGCCACAGCAGCGCAGAGCCAGCCTTCATCTCAGCGGCGATGGTTTCTTCCTGGGTCGGCATGCGCTCGTCATCCCATTGGTGACTGCCCGGAATAACGCGCGTGGCACCGTTCTGTTCCGTGAAGTCCGAGATGGCCAGCATGATTTGCAGGCGGGCCTCGCGCCCGAACTGCGGATGTCGCCACAGCGAGGTGGCATCGTCGCGGTGCAGCGGCTGGAGGCCTTGCCCCGGCCCGATCTGAATGGCCTGGGTAATACTGAGTTGGATGTCAGGCGCCATCTCGATGCGGTCGCTGCCCACCCAGACATGGGTAGGTGTCTGCAGGATCTGCTTCGCTGCCCCGAGGAACAACGGGTTTAGTGCAACCTGCACCGCCGTATCGCTTCGCCCGATGATGCGAGCGACACGCCGGGTTTGCGTGCCTGCGAAATAAGGGTCCTCTCCGCAAGGCGTGGCATTGAGGTAGGTGTCCAGCTCTTCGGTGAGGCACTTGAGCGTCTCCGGCGAGACGAAATCGGCAATGATGACCCCGCCGTCGCGCCGAATGATTTCCACCACCTGTTCGACCGACGCATCACCGCTGACTGTCGAGAGTTTTCGTGTATCCATCTGCCTTCTACCTGTCTGGTTTTATCATTTTTCTATCCAGCGAGCCTGGGCAACCGGCTCGTCCGACCGGGCGCCAATCACCATTGCCCCGCTTCTAGCGCTACCAAGGCCGGGTATCAGCTGCTCGGCGAGGTCATGATTCATGAATATGGTCATTTGATCAAGTCGTTTGATCTTAAATTTTCCAACGGCACCGTCGCGACGTCCGTCAAGGTGAGATCCGGCGTTCAACCTCCCTCCTGACACCGGCTGCGGCCCCGCGAAAGGAATGGGGTTCATCGGCTCATCTCATGGATCGGGAAAAGACTTTGCGATAGCATTCGTCACCGCCGACGCCGGACCCGGCGGAGGGTGCAACGCCGAAAGGGGAGAACGCTGAATGGCTCGGATAGGCGCGGAAGAGCGCAGGCAGGATTTCATTGAAGCGACCATCAAGGTGATCGCGGAACACGGCGTAGCCAACGCCACGACGCGACGCATCGCGGCGGCGGCAGGTTCGCCGCTGGCCTCGCTGCATTATGTTTTTCACACCAAGGAAGAGTTGTTCTATGCGGTCTACGAGTCCCTGATCAACATGCCGCAGCAATCGCTGCTGCATCCTCCGGCAGGCGCCAACCCCGCGGAGTCGGTCGGGGAAATGCTGCGCCAGTTGGTCAAATGGTTCATCGCACATCCCGAACGGGCCATCACCCAGTTCGAACTCTTCTTCTGGAACCTGCGCAACGACCCGGAAATGGCAGCGAAGATCTATACCGTTTCTATCGAAGCGACTCAGCAGGCCGTCCAGAAGGCGACTGGCGATGCGCTGGATCAGACTGCACTGATGACCGTCAGTCGACTGCTCATCAACCTCTTCGATGGCTTGCTGCTCGCCTGGACCGCCCACGGCGATCCCGAGCGCCTGGAAGCTGAGACCGAGACCGCCTGCCAGGCCGTCAAGCTGCTGGTGGCCAGCTACTGAGACGCCATCCGGATGTGCCGTGCTCCGGTGTGACACGGCAATCCGACGATTCAGTTCATAGCCAGGCGAACTGCCGCATCCTGCCGCGCGCATCTCTTGCCAAACCGCTTTCATGGCGACTCGAAGTCCTTGAGTCGCCTGGCGTGAAATGCCCCTCCCAAGTCACGCAGCCCAGCTAGCCGCCTCTACTCCCCTCGCTTGATTACGGATTCAGCGACAGCGGGTGGAGGTCAGCGTCTTTGCGAGCGGAAAGTTTAAATCGTCCCAAATAAATTACTTCGAGGTGCATTTTGCACCTTGCCTCGACCTATTGATCACATCATCATGGTCAAATGATCAAGTCAGAAGATCAGTCTCTATAACACAATAATAGGAGGCACTATGTCCTCGCACACTGCTCTTCCGGTGGAGCCACTCGATATATTGATTATGGGAGCCGGTGTGTCTGGCATCGGCGCGGCCGCGTATCTGCGCCGCCATCAGCGCCACAAGACGTTTACGATTCTCGAATCCCGTGAACGAATGGGCGGCACCTGGGACTTGTTTCGCTATCCAGGCATCCGTTCCGATTCGGACCTGTACACTTTCGGCTTCGACTTCAAGCCCTGGACCAAGGCGAAATCCCTGGCGGACGCCGCAGACATTCTCGAATACCTGCGTGAAGCGGTCGACGAGTATGAGCTGGCGTCTCTCATCCAGTACAAGCAGAAAGTCGTCTCGGCGAACTGGCAATCGGACAAAGGCTTGTGGGCAGTGCGGGTGCAGGATGGTCACACAGGGCAAGTCCGTATCATCGAATGTCGCTGGCTGTTCAGCGCGGGCGGTTACTACCAGTACGAGCAAGGGTTCAGCCCGCGCTTCGAGGGGACCGAACAGTTCAAGGGACAGATCGTCCATCCGCAACACTGGCCGGAGAACCTGGATTACACGGGCAAGCGTGTCGTAGTGATCGGCAGCGGCGCGACAGCGGTGACCCTGATCCCGGCGATGGCGGATAAAGTTTCCAGCATCACGATGCTGCAGCGTACGCCTTCCTACATTATCAACCAGCCCGCCAATGATGCGGTTGCGGCGTTTCTGCGCAAGGTCCTGCCCGAGCAGGCCGCTTACTCCCTGACGCGCTACAAGAACGCTAGGATTACCCTGGCCTTCTGGGCTTTCTGCCAGCGCTTCCCCAAGCTCTCACGCAAACTGCTCCTGTGGCTCACGCGCAAGGAGCTGCCGAAAGACTATCCGGTCGACGTGCATTTCAATCCGCCCTACAACCCTTGGGATCAGCGCTTGTGCACGGTTCCCGAAGGCGATCTGTTCAAGGCGATAAGCATGGGTAAGGCTGACATCGTCACCGACCATATCGAGCGTTTCACCGAATCCGGCGTGTTGCTCAAGTCCGGCAAAACGTTGGAAGCAGACATCGTGATTACAGCCACTGGGCTGAATGTGCAGATGTTCGGGGGAATCAGCCTGTACAAGGATGAAAAGCCTGTGGTGCTGAGTGAGACCCTGGCCTACAAAGGAACCATGCTCTCCGGTGTACCTAACTTCGCGTTCGCGGTGGGCTACACCAACTCCTCCTGGACCCTGAAAGTCTGCCTGCTGTGCGACCACTTCTGTCGCTTGCTGGGTTTCATGGACAGCCACGGCTATAACGTCTGCGAGCCTCAGGCGCCAGAAGGGATAGAGACCCGCCCTCTACTGGATTTCGGTGCCGGCTATGTGCAACGCGCCTTGGACAGCATGCCGCGCCAGGGGCCCAGCGAGCCCTGGGTGATGTCGATGGATTATTTCCGCGACGTCAAACTCCTGCGTCGTGGCACTGTGGCTGACAAGTGCCTGGGGTTCTCCTCGGTACCCAGCGCGCCCTTGCGCGCGCAGGTCGAACTGCAGCAACAAGGTAGCGGTCAATGAACACTGATCGCTTCTGCGAACTGCCAGGCAAGCGCACCCTTTGCTATCGCAGCCACGGGCCTGAAACGGCGCCTGCGGTCATCCTTATCGTCGGGCTGGGGTTGCAGTTGATCTATTGGCCACAGCCGATCATCGCCGGCCTTGTCGAGCAAGGGTTTCGAGTCATCACGCTGGACAACCGCGACTCGGGTCGGTCTTTCTGCACCAACGTCGTGCCTCCCACGTCGATGCAGCAATTCTTGCGCAAGCGCACCCCCGGCTATGACCTGGGTGACATGGCCACTGACGTGATAGGCCTCATGAACGGCTTGGAATTGGAAACCGCGCACGTGGTGGGAATGTCGATGGGCGGCATGATTGCCCAGACGCTCGCCGCCCGTTTCCCACAGCGGGTCAGGACCCTGACTTCGATCTTCTCGACCACCGGATCCCTGCGCGTAGGTCAGCCCGCGTTCAAGGCTATTCGGCAGTTACTGCGCCGCCCGCCGCGCAGTGAGCAGGAAAGCCTTCGCGACTACCTGGACATCATGCGCCTGATAGGTTCGACCCTCGAGTGGAATGAGCCCGGCTTCCGGGAGTACGCCCTATCGGCCTGGGAACGAGGCGGTGGCGAGGCCGGCAACATCGGCACCGCCAGGCAGATCGGCGCAATCATCAATTCCGGCGACCGCACCCAGGAACTGCAGCGGATTCGTTGCCGCACCCTGGTCATCCATGGCGATAACGATCTCATGGTCGCCACCAGCGGCGGTTACGCCACGGCGGCAGCGATCCGTGGATCCAGCCTGGTGCTGCTGCCCGGGATGGGACACGACTTCCCGCCTTGCTTGTCCGGCACGCTGCTGTCCCTGCTGGCAGGGCACATGCGCTAGCGCAATCACTCTTTTAGGGGCGTGTTGCTTGGCCGCCCCTCTTTTTATTCCACGAGGCTTCGCGCAACACGTTTCACCCGCCCACAAAATAACAATATTCCAGCTTCAAACACGCCTGCGCTGCTACCACGGCCTGGCGCAATGCTCCTCCACTGCCCTTCGACAATGACAACAACTGAGCAAGAGGTATGTATGGAATTCAAGTTTTTACTCCCCACCAGAATCGTGATGGAACCTGGCCTGCGCGAGCGCACGGGCGAACATCTGCGGGAACTCGGGCTGACGCGCATCCTGATCGTGACCGATGCCGGGGTGAAGGCGGCAGGCCTGTTGACCAGCGTCTATGCCAGCCTGGAACAGTCGGGCATCTCGTTCGATGAAATCGCGGATGTGAAAGCAAACCCGCGCAGCGAGGACATCAACCAGGCGGCGCAACTGTACCGCGGCAAAGGCATCGATGGCCTTTTGGCCGTGGGCGGCGGCAGCGCGATGGACGCGGCCAAGGCCATCAGCCTGCTGCTGACCCACGAGGGCCGGATCGAAGACTACGAGGGTTCTTTCACCCTTAAGCATGCCATTGCACCTATCGTCGCCATCCCGACCACCGCGGGCACCGGCAGCGAGGTGACCTGTTTCTCGGTGATCACCGACACGGTCCGCCATTTCAAGATGAGCGTTCAGGATTACCGGGTGGGCCCTGTTTTGGCACTGCTCGACTCCCATATTCTCGACACGCTACCCGCGCCGATTGCCGCCGCAACCGGCATGGATGCCCTCACCCACGCCATCGAAGCCTACACCTGCCGCGTGTCGAACCCGATCAGCGACGGCCTCGCACTGCACGCCATCCGCCTCATCAGCCAACACCTCAAGCCTGCCGTGCTGGAGCCTGGCAACCTGCATGCCCGCGAGCAAATGCTGGTGGCCAGCCTGATCGCCGGCATGGCCTTCGGCAACGCGGACGTTGGTAGCGTGCACTGCATCTCCGAAGCCATCGGTGGCATGTACGACACGCCGCACGGCGTGGGCAATGCGATCTTCCTGCCGTTTGTGTTCGGCCATAACCGCGATGCCGATATCAGCCGTCACGCACAGGTCGCCTATGCGTTGGGGATCGACCCCAACCTCTCGCCTGTCGATGCCGCCGAGGCGGCTGTCGGCTACCTGTTCCAGATGAGCAAGGACCTGGGTATTCCCCGCTTCGCCGAGGTGAAAGGCGTGTGCGAGGAAGACTTCCTGGCCATCGCCGAAAAGTCGAAGAAGAACTTCTCCGACGGCAGCAATGCCAAGGAGATGACCGTGCAAACCTACCGTGAAATCGTCGCCACTGCTTACCACTTCGTCGCGTGAGGGCTGTCAGTCATGAGCGGATCAATCCCTGGCGCTTCATTGAAGCGCACCCTGGGCTCGTTTTCGGTGCTGCTGTTCGGCCTGGCATTCCTGGCCCCGTTGATCGTCTTCGGCACCTATGGCGTGATCACGCAGGCCAGTGGGAACACCACGGCGATGGCCTATCTCATCGCGGCGACCGGCGTGGTGTTCACGGCGCTAAGCTACGGCCGGCTGGTCAAGGTGTTTCCGGTCGCCGGTTCGGCCTACACCTACACCCGCAAGATGCTGAGCGCTAACCTCGGCTTCATGGTGGGCTGGGCGGCCCTGCTCGATTACTTCTTCATCCCGATGCTGATCTGGCTGCTCGGCGCCAGTTACCTCAACATGGCGTTTCCAGAAGTGCCGCAGTGGATGTGGATCACCGGGTTCATCGTCTCCACCTCGCTGCTGAATGTGTTGGGTATCCAGGTCGCCAACCGCTTCAACGTGCTGTTGATGGTCGCGCAACTGGCCATCATCGTCGTGTTCATCGGCCTGTGCATGCACTACATCGTCGCGGTCAACGGCCCTGGCGGACTCCTGTCGGCCAGGCCGTTCTTCAATCAGGACGTGCCCTTCTCTACCAGCATGGCCGGCGCCGCCATCGCCGCGTACTCGTTCCTGGGCTTCGACGCACTGTCCACGCTCAGTGAGGAAACCCATGATCCGGGCCGCACGCTACCGCGCGCCATCCTGCTGGTCGCGTTGATCGGCGGCTCGGTCTATGTCGGCTCTTCGTATTTCATGCACCTGGCGCACCCCTCCCCCATGTTCGAGCTTGTAGACGGGGCTGCCTTCGAGATCGCCCGCATGATCGGCGGCGACCTGTTCTTCGCTGTGGTCCTGGCGGGCATCATCATCGCTCACTTCGCTGCGGGGATGTCGTTTCAGGCCAGCGTGGGTCGGCTGCTGTATGCCCTCGGCCGGGACAACCAACTGCCGCGCAAGTTGTTCGGTGCATTGCACCCTCGCTACAAGACACCCGTTTTCAACATTCTGCTTTGCGGCATTTTTGGCACCGCCGGTTTTGGCCTGACGATCGCCACCGCCACATCCCTGGTGAACTTCGGCGCTTTTCTCGCCTTCACCGCAGTCAACCTGTGTGCGCTGCGCCTCACCTTCGATGTCCGCGTCAAGGACGGGGCCGGCTTGCTGCGCGGTGTGCTCTTCCCACTCATCGGTCTGGTCACGGCCGGCTGGATGCTCGCCAGTCTGGATAAAGACGCCCTGATCATGGGTTGTATCTGGCTCAGCCTGGGTGCGGTTTATCTGGCGTGCCGGACCAGCTTCTTCCGCTATCCGGTACCTGACACGCTGGTGTAGCGATCGCCCTTCATTCGAACACTCCGACAACAACCACGGGGCAGGCCTCTGGCGTGCCTTTTAACGGTGAGAATCGATATGCAAACCAAACTTCTGATCAATGGCGCCCTGGTGGCCGGCGAAGGCGATGACCTCGCCGTGTACAACCCTTCCCTGGGCAGTGTCCTGGTGCAGACCGTCGAGGCGAGCCGCGCGCAGGTTCACGCCGCGGTGCAAAGCGCAGATGCGGCGTTTGAGGCGTGGTCCCAAACGCCGCCCAAAGACCGCTCGGCATTGCTGCTCAAACTCGCTGACAGGATCGACGCCCAGGCGCCGGTGTTCGCTCGCCTGGAGGCGGACAATTGCGGCAAGCCATTCACCGCCGTGCTGCAAGACGAACTACCCGCCGTCTCGGACGTGTTCCGTTTCTTTGCTGGCGCCGTGCGCTGCCTGCAAGGCTCGGCGGCGGGGGAGTACATTCCGGGCCACACCTCGATGATCCGCCGTGACCCGGTGGGCGTAGTCGCCTCCATCGCACCGTGGAACTACCCGCTGTTGATGGCCGCATGGAAACTCGGTCCGGCCTTGGCCGGCGGCAACACCGTCGTGCTCAAACCTTCGGAACACACCCCGATGAGCACTTTGAAGCTGGGCGAGCTGCTCGCCGAGATCTTCCCCGCCGGCGTGGTCAACATCGTCCACGGCCGCGGCGCTTCGGTCGGTGAACCACTGACCAGCCACGCCCAGGTGCGCATGGTGTCGCTGACCGGCTCCGTGCGCACCGGCAGCCGCATCATCGAAGGCACTGCCGACAGCGTCAAACGGATGCACATGGAGCTCGGCGGCAAGGCCCCGGTGTTGATCTTCGACGATGCCGACATCGATGCAGCCGTTGAAGGCATTCGCGCCTTCGGCTTCTACAACGCCGGCCAGGACTGCACCGCTGCCTGCCGTCTCTATGTGCAGAAGTCGGTCTACCCGGAGTTCGTGCGCAAGCTCGGCGAAGCCGTGTCCAGCATCAAGTGCGGGCTTCAGGATGACCCGACGACCGAGATGGGCCCGCTCATCACCCAAGAGCACCTGGAGCGTGTCGAGGGCTTTGTCAACCGCGCCAGGGAGCTGCCTCACATCGAGGTGGTCACCGGCGGCAAGCGCGCTGCGGGTGGCGGGTTCTTCTTCGAGCCGACGGTGCTGGCCGGCGCCACGCAGGAGGACGAGGTGGTGTGTCGGGAAATCTTCGGCCCGGTGGTGACGGTTTCGCAATTCGAAGACGAAGCCCAGGCACTGGCCTGGGCCAACGAATCGGACTACGGCCTGGCCTCATCGGTGTGGACAGCCGATGTCGGTCGCGCCCATCGCTTGGCCGCTCGCCTGCAATACGGCTGCACCTGGGTCAACACCCACTTCATGCTGGTGAGCGAAATGCCCCATGGCGGGGTGAAGCTGTCCGGCTACGGCAAGGACCTGTCGATGTACGGGCTGGAAGACTACACCGTGGTGCGCCACGTGATGTTCAAGCACTGACCGCCCCAAGCCCACGTAGCCCAGATCAATTGACGAGGTAATGCATGAACAACATAGAAACGTTCGAGAGGCTCGAATCCAACGTGCGGATGTACTGCCGTGACTTGCCGCTGGTGTTCGATACCGCTCAGGGCAGCAAGATCCGTGGTGAAGACGGCCGCGAGTACCTGGACTTCTTCGCCGGCGCCGGCGCCCTGAACTATGGCCACAACGAACCGCGCATGCGCGATGCCCTGATCGCGTATCTGTCGTCCAACGGTGTGACCCACGCCCTCGATCTGCACACCACCACCAAGCGCCAGTTCCTGGAGGCGATCGAGCGTGACTTGTTCAAGCCACGCGGCTGGGACTACAAAGTGCAGTTCACCGGCCCGACCGGAGCCGATGCCGTCGAGGCGGCGTTGAAGCTGGCGCGCAAGGCGACGGGACGCACCAAGATCGTGTCGTTCTACGGGGCTTACCATGGCATGACGGCCGGTGCCCTGGCCGTCACCGGCAATCGTACTCGCCGCGGCCCTGGGCTTTGTACCGATGTGGTGTTCGTGCCCTACGAAGACAGCCCCTACGGTGAATTCGACAGCATTGGCTTTCTCGAACGTCTGGCCAACGATCAGGGCAGTGGCTCGGAATTGCCGGCGGCGGTGATCGTCGAGTCCGTGCAGATCCAGGCTGGCGTCTATGCCGCCTCCAACGACTGGCTCCAGCGCTTGCGCAAGTGGACCAGCGATCACGACGTGCTGCTCATCTGTGACGAGATCCAGGCCGGCTGCGGTCGGACCGGTGACTTCTTCGGCTTCGAGCGCTCAGGCGTGGAGCCGGACCTGATCACCTGCGCCAAATCGATCGGCGGCTTCGGCCTGCCGATGGCGATCGTATTGATTCGCGCCGGGCTCGATGTATGGCAACCCGGCGATCACATCGGCACCTTCCGCGGCAACCAACTGGCCTTCTTGACGGCCCAGATCGCGCTCGGCTATTGGCGCGATGAGTCGTTCCTGAAGTTGCTGGCCACCAACTGCGCGGCCATGGAGCGCGCGGTCGCCGGTTTCGCGGAAATTCCTGGCGTCGCCTCCGCGCGCTGTCGCGGCATGATCGCCGGTATCGACTTCGGTCGCGGCAACGTCGCATTCGCCAAGAATGCCCAGCAGCGTGTGCTGCAGGCGGGTGTGCTGGTCGACCGCTGCGGCCCGAACGGCGAAATCATCAAGCTGATGCCACCGGTGAACACCCCGACCGAGCAACTCGAAGAAGGCCTGCAAGCCTTCGGTGAGTCGGTCGCGGCAGCCCTGAGCCAGTAACTGCATGGACCTGCCGTGCGGCCTTATCAATACAAGCGCCGCACGGCAGGCTCATAACATGCAGTCGACAACTGGCCACTGGCACTCATCCTCCAGCGCGCTTGCATTTCAGTGATCCACCGCACCGCTGGCGCCAAGGCCGGTCTGGCTCCGTACGAACTGGTCGGCGAAGGCGGCCCTCTCGGCTTTGGCCCGCACACTCCGGTCCAGCCGGGAAACGCCATACGCCACCGCAAACGCCAGCGGCATGGAGAACAGCGCAGGCTGGGTATAGGGGAACAACGGCTCGGCGAAATGCAACACATCCACCCACACCAGTTTGGAGAACACCACGAAGCCCATGGCGCTGAGCAACCCGACGTAGCCACCGGCCAACGCGCCGCGGGTGGTCAGACCCGACCAGAACATCGACAGGAACAGCACCGGGAAGTTGGCCGAAGCCGCGATCCCGAAGGCCAGCGCGACCATAAAGGCCACGTTGATGTTTTCGAACACGATGCCCAGGGCTATTGCCACCAGCCCGAGGGCCAGGGTGGCCAGCTTGGTTACCCGCAGCTCCTGCGACTCGCTGGCTGCGCCTTTCCTGATCACCCGCGCATACAGATCATGAGCAATGGCGGACGCCCCGGCCAGGGCCAGGCCTGACACCACGGCCAGGATGGTGGCGAAGGTCACGGCAGATAGGAAGCCCAGCAGCAGGTTGCCGCCTACCGCCTGGGCCAGGTGCATGACCACCATGTTACCCCCGCCCAGCAGCTTGCCGCCCACCTGCCCGCCTTCGAAGAACTGCGGCTGCTGGCTGACGATCACGATCGACGCCAGGCCCAGCAGGAAAATGACATTGAAAAAGTAGCCGATGAATCCGGTGGCATAGAGCACCGACTTGCGCGCCTCACGGGCATCGCTCACGGTGAAGAAGCGCATCAGGATATGCGGCAGCCCCGCCGTGCCGAACACCAGTCCCAGGCTCAGTGACAGGGCTGTCAACGGGTCCGCCAGCAGGCTACCGGGCGCCAGCAAACGTTCGCCCAGGGTGTGGACATCCATGGCCTGGCTGACCAGCGTGTCGTAGCTGAAGTCGAACTCGCGCATCGCCAGGAACAACACCAGCGAGCCGCCGATCAGCAGCAGGAATGCCTTGATGATCTGCACCCAGGTGGTCGCCACCATGCCGCCGAAGGTCACATACAGCATCATCAGCGCACCGACGATCACCAAAGCGATGTGGTAGTCCAGGCCGAACAGCAGCCTGATCAACTGCCCAGCCCCGACCATCTGCGCCACCAGGTAGAAACACACCACGGTCAGCGAGCCGATGGCGGCCATGGTGCGCACCTTGCCTTGGTCGAGGCGGTACGAAGTGATGTCGGCGAAGGTGAAGCGGCCCAGATTGCGCAGCCGCTCGGTCATCAACAGCAGTAACACCGGCCAGCCCGCGAAGAAGGCAATGAGGTAGATATAGCCATCCATTCCGGAGCTGTAGATGAGCGCGGTGATCCCCAGCAGCGTCGAGGCGGACATGTAGTCCCCGGCCAGCGCCAGACCATTCTGCCAGCCCAGGATGCCGCCGCCGGCGCTGTAGAAATCCGCCGTCGAGCGGGTGCGCCGCGCCGCCCACCCGGTGATGCACAAGGTGAACAGCACAAACACCATGAACATGCCGATGGCAGGCAGGTTGAGCGGCTGACGCTGACCCGCGTCGAGCGCAGGCGAAGCGAACAACAGGCCGGAGTGCAGCAACAAAGCCAGAGGCAGTAGTTTCTTCATGCGCCCTGCTCCTCTTCCAGCCCGGCGACCAGCGCCTGCGTCAGGCGATCGAACTCGCCGTTGGCCCGGTACACGTAGAACGCCGACAACGCACAGAAAAACACGAACACAAACGCGCCGGCCGCAACGCCGACGGTCATGTTCGACCCCTGGGCCAGGCGCCTGGCAATCAGCTCGGGCCAGAACGACACCAACCCGATGTAGGCATAGAACGTGGTCAGAATCAGCAGGAACAGGCTCAGGGTGAAACGGTTTCTGCGCGCCACCAATTGCTGGAACCGGACATTGGCGCGAACACGTGCATACAACGGACTGGACATGGGACACCTCGATCAATGTACTTGTTGTTATGGGTGTACAGGTGCTGCAAGTCGATCAGTGCTCGGTATCGGCAGTCTGCACCTCCTGTTGCCGGGCCCACTCGCGCAGGACGAACTTCTGGATCTTGCCGGTGGCGGTCTTGGGCAACTCCGTGAACGACACATGGCGCGGCGCCTTGAAGTGCGCCAGGCGCTCACGGCACCAGCGGATCAAATCGCCCTCCGTGACGGTGGCCAGCGCACCAACGCGCAGGCAGACAAAGGCGTGAGGGGTCTCGCCCCAGCGCGCATCCGGACGCGCCACCACCGCGGCCTCCATCACCTCGGGGTGCTGGTAAAGCACTTCCTCGATTTCCAGCGAGCTGATGTTCTCGCCCCCGGAAATGATGATGTCTTTGGCCCGGTCCTTGATTTCCACGTACCCGTCCGGGTGCAGCACGGCCAGGTCGCCCGTGTGCAGCCAGCCATTGGCCAGCGCGCTGCGGGTGGCTTCCGGATTGTTCAGGTAACCTTTCATCACGGTGTTGCCACGCACCACCAGTTCGCCCAGGGTAAGGCCGTCGGGCGGGACCGGGCGGCCGGTATCGGTGTCCAGCACCGTGGCCTCTTCAAGCATCGGGTGGGCGACGCCCTGGCGACTCATGAATTGGGCTCTGGCCTCCAGCGGCAACTCGTCCACACCCGGTTGCCACAGGCACAGCGTGCTGGGGCCATAGCTTTCCGTCATGCCGTAGGCGTGGGTGATGCTGAAGCCGCGTGCCTCCATCGCGGCGATGACCGCGCTGGGCGGCGCGGCGCCGCCGGTGATCACCGATACCGGAGCGGGAGGCGTGCTGGCATGTTCGGCGTGGATCAGCATCGACATCACCACCGGCGCTGCGCTCAGGTGAGTGACGGCATGCTCGGCGATCGCGGCGTGGATCGCGTCAGGCTGGACCTTGCGCAGACACACATGCGTCCCTCCGGACAGGGTCACCGCCCAGGTATGGCTCCACCCGTTGCAATGGAACATCGGCAAAGTCCACAGGTAGACGCTGCGCGGGCCCAACTGGAAGATCAGCGCCCCGGCGCAAGCGTTGAGGTAGGCGCCGCGGTGATGCAGAACCACGCCCTTGGGGTCACCCGTTGTCCCGGATGTGTAGTTGATGGCGATCGACTGCCATTCGTTCTGCGGCGCACTCAGCGGCCGCCCGGGATCGCCTTGGGCCAGAAAAGCTTCGTAGTCCAGGTCAAGGGCCAGGTCGGCGCGCTCAGCCTGTTCATCGTCGATGCCCACCAGCAACGGCGGTGCATCGAGCATGGCCAGTGCCTGGTGGGCCACGGCACCGAACTCACGGTCGCAGATCAGCACCTTGGCCGCGCAATGACGCAAGATGAAGGCGATGCTGCGCGCCTCCAGGCGGATGTTGATGCATACCAGCACCGCCCCGGCACCGGGCACGCCATAGTGGGCTTCGAGCATCTCGGGGATGTTCGGCGCCAGCATCGCCACCCGTTCGCCCGGTTGCACGCCGACCCGCTCCAGGGCGCTGGCCAGGGCGCGGCTGCGCTCGTGCAACTGGCGGTAGCTGTAGCGCCTGGCGCCATAGACCACCGCATCGCGCTGCGGGTACACCTTCGCGGCACGCTTGAGAAACGACAGCGGCGACAGCGGAACATGGTTGGCTTCATTCGGAGCCAGGTCGTGCTCGAGGGTAGGAACCATCATGGCAGGAACCTCATCGACACATTGCTCAGGTCTTGCACGCACATACATACCTCCTGTTCTTGTTGTTATTGCGTCAGGGCGCGTTACAGGCTGCTGCACAGATGGCCGCCATCGACTACGATCTCAGCGCCGCTCATGGCCCGCCCGGCATCGCTGGCGAGCAGCAGCAAGGCGCCGTCCAGGTCGGCCGGTACACTGAAACGGCGACTTGGCACACGCGAGCGCAACTTGTCCCCGGCCTCGCTGGCCAGGAAGGTTTCGTTCAGGTCAGTCATCACGTAGCCAGGCGCCAGGGCGTTCACCCGGATGCCATGGCGCGCCAACTCCAGCGCCATGGCGCGGGTCAGGTGGGCCAGGCCGGCCTTGGCCGTCAGATAGGAACCAACGGCACCGGCCACACGGCTGGCGAGGATCGAGGTGACATTGATCAGGCTGCCCCCCTTCCCTGCGGCGACCATCCGCCGGGCACTTTCCTGGGCCATCGCCCAAGCGCCCTTGAGGTTGGTGTCGAGTACACGGTCCCAGCTGTCATCGTCGCCATCCAGCAAGGGCTGGCTGTCGCTTACCCCTGCGTTGTTGACCAGGACGTCCAGCGGACCGGCAGCATCGAGCACCTGACAGATATCTTCACGACAGGTCACATCGAGGGCGAAGGCCCGAGCCTTCCCTCCCGCCGCCTCGATGGCCTCGACCAGCGTGTGCAGCGGTGCCTGGCGCCTTGCAGTGACCACCACCTCGGCGCCTGCGGCGGCCAGGGTCATGGCGAAGTGGCGGCCGAGGCCGCTGGACGCGCCGGTCACCAGAGCGCGGCGCCCGTGGAGGGCGAACAGTCGGGTCAGGTTCGGCTGCATCAGTGGGCCTCCAGGCGCTGATCGAGCAGCTTTTTCGCCAGGCTCATGCGGTGCACTTCGCTCGGGCCGTCGTAGATGCGGAACGGGCGGATATCGCGGAAGATCCGCTCTACCACCGTATCGGCGGTCACCCCACGTCCTCCCAGCACCTGCACGCAACGATCAACCACACGCCACAGCGCTTCGGAGCTGATCACCTTTGCCATGCTTGATTCGACATTGGCACGCTGGCCCTGGTCGAGCACCCAGGCACAGTGCCAGACCGCCAGGCGTACCAAATGCAGGTCCATCATGTTGTCGGCCAGCATGAAGCCTACGCCCTGATGCTCGCCCAGTGCCTTGCCGAAGGCGCCGCGGGTGCGCGCATAGTCGCAGGCGATGTCGTGCGCGCGGCGCGCCGCGCCGAGCCAGCGCATGCAGTGCGTCAGGCGCGCCGGTGCCAGTCGCACCTGTGCATAACGGAACCCCTTGCCGATCTCACCGAGCACATCGCTCGCCGGAATACGCAAGTTGTCGAAACGCAACTGGCCGTGGCCGCCAGTGAAGCAGCTGTCCAGCGAGTCCAGCTGGCGTTCATGGATGATGCCGTCACGCTGCATGTCGGTCAGGAACATAGTCGCCGTGCCGTCCTCCATGCGCGCCATGATGATGCCGATATCGGCACCTTCGGCCCCGGTGATCAACCACTTGCGGCCGTTGATCAGGTAGTCGTCGCCATCGCGGGTAGCCGTGGTGCGCAGCATTGACGGGTCCGAACCGGAGCCCGGAGCAGGCTCCGTCATGGCGAAGCATGAACGGGCGTGACCTTGAACCAGCGGACGCAACCAACGGTCCTTCTGCGCTTCGGTGGCCACCACGTCCATCAGGTGGATATTGCCTTCATCCGGCGCATGGATGTTCAGCGCCACCGGGCCCAGCGGCGAATAGCCGGCCTCTTCGAAGACGACCGCCTTGGCCACATGGCTCAGCTCCAGGCCGCCCATTTCGCGGCTGGCGTGGGGCGTCAGCAAGCCGGCGGCGCGGGCGCGGGCCACCAGATCCTGGCGCAGAGCGTCGCTGGGGCCGTGGCTGTCCTGGCGTGGGTCGTTCTCGAACGGGATGACCTGTTCGGCGATGAAGTCTCGGGTCTTGGCCTGCAAGGCGAGCAGCTCGTCCGGGAGGGTGAAGTTCATGGTTGTCCTTCTGCGTGCTTGTCTGTCGGGAGAATGGGGTGGCTGAAGCCTTTCAGGGCAAGGCCTTGGGATTGCTGATCGCCAATCGGGCGACGGTGATCTGGTGCAATGTCTCGACCAGGGTGCGGCGGGTTGGCGGGGTGTCATGGCAGCCCTGGCGAATGGCGTGGACCAGTTGGCGGCGCAGGTCGGGCAACGTCGATGGCCCTGCGCCGACCAAGGCGGTCAGCCGCTCCTGCTCCAGGCCCTCGGCCTCGGGCCCCAGGCGGCTTTCGCGGGCCGCGATGGCCATGGCATTGGCAATCATCAGGGTCGGGTAACGCAACTCGCCGGGCAGCGCGGGCAGCAACTGCTCCAGCAGCGTCGTGCGGGCGATTTCGAGCAGTTCGTGGGCGTTGGGTTGGGTCATGGCGCTTCGGCTCCGGTCATGTGCAGAATGTCGAGCTCAAGCTCCGGCAGCAGCCGTCCGGTCAGCGCCAGCTCGATAGAAGGTTCTTCGCCTGACAGATGGCGCTGCCCTTGCTGCAAGGCAATCACTGCCCAGCGCAGGGTGGCCATGACCTGCCAGTAATGAAGCTGGCTGCGCTCGATACGCCGCGAAGACACCTGGTGGTAGCCGTGCAGGAAATCTTCCAACTGACCGATGCCACCGGCTTCGAGGTCCGGGCGTGTAAAGCGCCAGCAGCGGGCGGTGAACCAGCCGAGGTCCTCGCAAGGGTCGCCCCAGCCGGCGAACTCCCAATCGAGCACGGCTTCGAGCCCCTGTTCGCTGGCCAGGTAGTTGCCGGTGCGGTAGTCACGGTGCAACAGGCACAGGGAGCTGTCGCGTGGCGCATGCAGCTCGCACCAGCGCAGGCCCCACTCCAGCACCGGATAGGCGTCGGTCAGGGTGTCGAGGTAGCGGCGGTAGGCGCTGATGGTCACCAGGGCGGGGGAACTGTCCGGCGCCGGCAGGAAGTCCAGTGCGGCGCACGGCGGGCAAACCTGATGCAACCTCGCCAGGTTGGCGCCAAGCTGTACAGCCAGCCGCGCCTGGCCGGCTCCGGCGTTCGCACTGAGCTGGCGTCCGGCAGCGATACCCGGCACATACTCCATCAAGAAGAACACCCGCCCGTACATCCGCTCATCGCGGCACAGCCACAGCGGGCGCGGCACTTTCACACCGGCCTGATAAACCACCTGCAACACCGCGAATTCCTGTTCGCGATCGAGGCTGGCCGGCAGCGCAGAGAGCGCGTCGCTGCGCAGCACCCAGCGCCTGTCACCAGCCCAGGGGCCGCCCTCGATCAGCAGATCCAGCAGCCAGTTTTCCTGGATGGCGCCGCCGCTCAGGCGTTTGCGCGCCTGAATGATCACCCGCGTTGCCAAAGCCTGCTCACGGATGAATTCGGCCAAGCGGTGATCGGCAGTCATGGTCGCGAACGTATCGCAGGGTGGAGAAATTGTTGGTGAACTGCTCATGGGTCTATAAGCCCTGCCCTTGGTTTCTGAGTTGGCTGAACCGTAAGAGCAAGGCCTGGGCCAACTCTTCAAGAATCAGCCGCAGGCCGCATAAAGCCTGGACCCGGGAGTTTGCGAGGGAGCGAAAGACGCGCATGCTGTTGCATGTTTGCAACAGACTCATTCAGTATCGAAACATTTCAACCATGAACAGGTTCTACCATGGACGCTTTCGCCTCCCAGGTCGTCGTGCTGATCAGCCACTTGCAGCGCCCCCAGCAACGGAGTCGACTCGCCCACGTGGTAGCCGGACTCACAGCGCAATACCCCGGCACCCATATCGAAGTCCTCGACACGGCGGTGGCTGAAGCACTGCAGACCGCCCGTGATCTGGAAGAAGCGGCCAAGGTCGATGTATTCGTCTGCGCCGGCGCCACGGCCGCCTACCTGCGCAAACACCTGACGCGCCCGGTACTGGCGATGCGGGTCGGCAGCGGTGACCTGCTACGGGCGCTGGGACAGGCCCGCGAGCGTTCCTCCCGGGTCGCCGTGCTCAGCTACAACCACATCGACCGGGATCTGCAAGCCATGGCCGCGCTATTCACCGTCCAGGTTCACCAGGCCGCCTACACCACCCTGGAAGAAGCCCGCCAGGCCGTCGAGCAGGCGGCCCGGTCAGGTTGCCGCAGCATCATCGGCTCGTCGACGGTAGTTGAGCTGGCAGAACAGGCGGGGCTGCACGGCGTCCTGTCGCTGAGCGAGGACACCGCGCGCAAAGCGCTGGAGGAAGCCCTGGGCATTCTCGAGAGCCAACGCGTGGAGATCGCCAAGCGGCGGCATCTGAACGCCGTGCTGCAACATATCCCCGCCGGCGTAGCGGCAGTTGATAATCAGGGCGTGGTGCAATCCCTCAATCCGGCCCTTGCCCAACTGCTGGATTTGCCGGTCAGCGCCGCCCTGGGCCGGCCTTTACAACAACTATGCCCGGAATTGGACTTGCAGCAAGCATTGCAGGAGGGGGCCAGTGAAGAAAACCGGGTGATCCGGCTGGGTTCCCACGCAGTGGTCAGCAATTTGCTGCCTATCGTCGAAAACGGCGAGCGCACAGGCCTGGTACTCACCTGCCAGGACATTACCGCCGTACAACGTGCAGACCAACGCATCCGCTCCGCCCGCCGCCCCGGCGCTTTCAGCGCCCGCTATCGGCTCGAACAACTCAACGGCCACAGCAAGGTCAACCGCGACATGTTGCAGTTGGCCAAACGTTTCGCCGCCAGCCATTCGACGATCCTGATCACCGGCGAAAGTGGCACCGGCAAGGAACTGCTGGCCCAAGGGATCCACAACGAAAGTCCGCGCCGGCAAGGCCCTTTCGTCGCTATCAACTGCGCGGCGTTTCCCGAGTCGCTGCTGGAAAGTGAATTGTTCGGCTACGAGGAAGGCGCCTTCAGCGGCTCGCGCAAAGGCGGCAAACCGGGGCTGTTCGAGGCGGCGCACCGCGGCACGCTGTTCCTCGACGAGATCGGCGACATGCCCGTGTCGCTGCAAACGCGCTTGCTGCGCGTGTTGCAAGAGCGCGAAGTCCTGCGCCTGGGCAGCACCGAACCCATCGCCATCGACGTGCGCATCATCGCCGCCACCCACCAGGACCTGCGTGCCGCGATGGATAATGGCGATTTTCGTACCGATCTCTATTACCGGCTCAACATCTTGCGCCTGCAAACCACACCGCTTCGCGAACGGCCCGAGGACATTGCCCTGATCTGCGCAAGCATCAGCCAGCGCTTACTCGTCCAGGGCCAGCCGGCGAGCGCCGCAGAAATACCCGCCGCGTTGCTGCCATACCTCGAACGTTATGCGTGGCCAGGCAACGTCCGTGAACTGGAGAACGTAATCGAGCGGGCGATGCTCTCGGCGCACGAACTGCTTCAGGGGCATCGCGTGGACGAGCGGTACCTGGCTCGCGTACTGCCTGAGCTGTGCGAAGGCCCTGCCCTTTCACCTGCCCGGAAAAAGTCGTCACGCGAAACGGACCTGCACACCATCGGCAAGGCTGCCCAACTGCGGCATGTAAAGGAAACCCTGGAGAGCTGCCACGGCAATCACGACGAAGCCGCCCGTCGCCTCGGGATCAGCCGGACCACGCTGTGGCGCAGGCTGCGGTCGGAGTCCTGAGGGGGTAGCAACGTCCAGGCATTCAGGCGTGCCATTGTCTGCCTTGTTGAAAAGGCCGAATTGGAATCAGCTCATGAGCACACCGCCGCACGCTTTTCGCTGGGCAGTGCACAGCCCCGTCTCGGTAGTCGTCGCTCCCGCGAAGCCATGATTGGGATCATCGAGATGAACGACGTATGCATGGGGCCACCTGGCGCATACGCCACGTCTAAAAATATTTATTTTAAAAACAATGCGTTACGCATCAATTGATAAAATTTTAAAAATTTATCTTGCGCACTAATGTTTTATTCACTAAATTCACCACAACTTCTTAGCGCACAAACATTAAGCGCAGCAAACATCACCCGAAACGTCTGGATCAAGCCTCAGGAGAAACACCATGAAAGCACTCTACACCGCAGTAGCAACCGCCACCGGTGGCCGTGATGGCCGCGCTGTTTCGAGCGACAACATCCTTGACGTCAAGTTGACCACGCCAAAAGAACTCGGTGGCGCAGGCGGCCAAGCGACCAATCCTGAGCAGCTGTTTGCCGCCGGTTACTCGGCCTGCTTCATCGGCGCGCTGAAATTTGTCGCCAGCCAAGGCAAACGCAGCATCCCGGCGGACACCTCGATCACCGCGCACGTGGGAATCGGCCAGATCCCCGGCGGGTTTGGTCTGGACATCGATCTGTACATCAACCTGCCAGGCCTGGACCAAGCCGATGCCCAGGCGTTGGTCGACGCAGCCCACCAGGTCTGCCCTTACTCCAACGCCACCCGGGGCAACGTCGATGTACGGCTGCAGGTGAGCGTCTAACAGCGCCGGGCAAATAGAACCGAAACCACATTCTTCTCTCTTTACAGGTAGTGACTCATGAAAAAGATTCTTTCTGGCCTGGCCTTCGCCACCGCTTTCGCCGCCGCTGGTTTCGCCAACGCTGCTGAGGTCAAACCCACCGTGATTCTGGTACACGGCGCTTTCGCCGACTCGTCGAGCTGGAACGGCGTGGCGAAGATTCTGGAGAAGGACGGTTATCCGGTCATTTCAGCGGCGAACCCACTGCGCGGCGTCAGCAGTGATGCCCAATCCGTGGCGAGCATCGTCAAGAGCGTCAAGACCCCGGTGGTCCTGGTCGGCCATTCCTATGGCGGCGCGGTGATTAGTGAGGCGGCGTACGGCAATCAGAATGTGAAAGGCCTGGTGTATGTGGCGGCCTTCACTCCGGAAGCGGGCGAGACCGCGGCGGAACTGTCTGGACGCTTCCCCGGAGGCACCCTGGCTTCTGCCCTGTCAGCACCAGTCGAGCTGGTCGACGGCGGCAAGGACCTCTATATCCAGCAGGATAAATTCCACGATCAGTTCGCCGCCGACGTCCCCGAAGCTGAAGCGCGCCTGATGGCAATCGGTCAACGCCCTATCACCGTCGCCGCGCTGAACGAAGCCGCCACCGATCCGGCCTGGAAAACCATCCCGTCCTGGTTCGTGTACGGCGACAAGGACAAAAACATCCCGCCTCAAGCCATGGCGTTCATGGCCGAGCGTGCGCACTCCAAGCAAACCGTGGTGGTGAAAGGCGCCTCCCATGTGGTGATGGTTTCCAACCCGAAAGTGGTCGCCAGTCTGATCGAGAAAGCGGCGCAGTAACGGCAAACAGCAATTCCAGGGCCCGCACGTGCGGGCCCTGAAATTGCTGATCTTGAGCAGTCCTGGCTTGATGCGCTAACGCTATCTATCGATAATCACGCCCGTCAAAAAAACACATAAGCTCAAGGACACGGCGCATATCGACTTCCTTGCGTCGTTTCTACAGGCCCGCTCATAGAGAGGGCGCAGATCCTTCCGGGAACCAGCTGAAATCAAAAGGCCGTCACCCCGCTGCTCAGGCTTTGTAGGACAACCCGGCTCACCTCCTGAGCGCTACTTTCAAAGACCTCATGTGGACTTCGCTTTCTGGTAAGCGTTGATCAGGCTGTATCGACCCAATCTACTGATCGCCAAGGACTGGGCCCCGACTTTCAGGCCCGTCATTGCCTGGAAGATATAGCCAGTCACCGGAATGGTGTCGTTTATCATCGCGTCCAGAATTTTTACCACCAGCGTCTGCTTTGCATACTTATCGGAAGCTGCCGAGCTGGCCAACCTGTAATCGGTGCCGAATAATCCGATCAGGCAGTTGAACACCCACCTCGGCGACATCTGCTGCCCGTATTCCGTGTTTGTAAGGGTGCCGCCCAGACTGCCTTTGGATTCGATTATCAGGTATTCCTCGATAGCGCCCGTCAACATATTCCGGCGGGTCCAGATCTGGTCTATCCCATTCGTTCTTCCCGAGGCAGCTTTGCCGATTTTCATCTGGTAGTTCTGCCCCTCGATGGTCAGCAGGAATTTGGTCGCGGCATATTCCCCCCGGGCCTCGGTTTTCCCCGCATCACCCAGATTCTCAAAGTGAGTTCTGACTCGCCTGGCTGAATAGATGTCATGGTGGACAAATCTCTCCCAGCCTGGCTGGCTTGACCCATATGCATCATAGAGCCAGGATTTCACATTTCGCATCAGGTCGTAGTTGGCGCTGTTTAGTGTGACGATCTCGCTGAAACGTCGACCGAATTCACCTTGGGGTGTCAAACGGGCGGCCATGGTCTCAAAACCTTTTCTGGTTTCTTCTATGTTCTCCATGAACCACTGGACTTTCTCGGCGAGCGCACGATCGTTTATACCGAACACCACAGATGCCGATGGGTTTCTATTGATATGTTTAGGGTCTGTGTATCTGGCATCTCTTCTGATGGCTCGTTTGATTTGTGCTTCATCGGTTGAGTCCAGCAAGATCAGCTGGGTTGCAAGGTGCGTGGAACCGATGTTCGCGCCATATCGGTTTTGGTACTGGGTAATGACATGATCATCGATCTGATGGTTGGATTGGATAATGTTGATTGAACCAAGAGCGGTATAGGGGTAAGCCTTGGAGGACAGCGCGAGCTGACTTCCTGTGCCTGAATCAAACTGAAGGATTTCGGTGCTTTGCACCGTCGCAATGGGGATACAATATTCGAGTATCTTGCTGTTGAGCGCATCCATGGATGTATAGCTGTTCAGCTTGTTCACCGCTTTTCTCCTTCCCTGAAAATGCGACGTCGATCCCCCAAAATAGTCCACGGACTTATTCCATGCCAGGAAGATCGACTTCGGTCCCTCCCGAAAAAAGGCTGCTCGCAGATTCGTCGGGGAAGCACCGAAGCCGCATCAGTGCCGTCTAGAAAGGCAACTCGCGTAACGTTCCTCCTTCTCGTCCAAGACGCTCCAGATACGCGGCGTCATCCAGCAGTTGATAAGGAAAATAAAGTCCCGGCGCAGTAGGCGCGCGCCCGTCCAACCCAAGCAGCTGTTCAACGAGCATCGCAACGCTGAGGCCAGTCAGCGGTGCGGTGCCGGCGGGATGAACCACCGCGTGGCGTGTGCGCAACGCTTCGCCATTTTTGCCCTCACCCGCCAGCTCGATGATGATTTCGGTGGACATTGGGTCGCCCTGGCGACGGCTGGAGCTGGTGCCGATGGCCATGTTGAACTGAACGTCAGCCGCCCCCGTGGCAGCCGCCAGCCCGACCACGTCTATGGAGGAGAAACCGGTGGATTCGATCTCCCGGCCGTCCACTGCACGAAAAATCGCCTTGGCGCCCTCTCCTTCACGCCAGATGTACTCGCCGTCGCGTCGGGTCATGGCTGCGGGGAGCATTTTGTTCAGATGTTCAAAGTCGCTGGCAACAGTCGGTCCCCCGGTGTCCTGCTCGTCGATCAGCGCGCTGATCTTGATCTCGCGGACCCGAGAATAGGCCTTGGCGATATTCAACGTCGCCACGGTGGTCGCGCCAGCCATCCATTCATATCCGAGGACGATGGGTGCCGCGTTTGGCTTGTGCATGAAGGTCGCGATTTCCGGGGCGATCTCGAAGATCCCCGAGGATATGCTCAGATGTGGCACGCCCCGCATCTGGGCGAAGCGCAGCCCTGCGAGGGCATGATCCATGTAAAACACCACCACGCCACTGACTGGCCGATCGCCCAGTCCGAGGTCGCTGGCAGAAGCGTCAATCACCACGCCCTGCGCCCCGCCGATTTGCTCGGCGACTCGTTGGGCCTTGGCGAAGTCGCGGCCGCCGATCAGCAGCGGTACGTCGGGGTGGGCGGCGCGCAGTGCCCGGGCGGAATGATGGGCGATGGCGCCGGTGCCGCCCATGAACAAGATAGGATTAACAGACATAAGTATGTTCTCCTTGGGAGTAATTAACCTACTCTTGGTAGGTGAGTAATCAACATACACCTGAAAACCTACCGATGGTAGGTTTGTTGGGCCGGAGCGACGAAATGCCTGAAAATCCCGAAATCCCGAATTCAACGCGTCGGCTCTCGAAAGCCGAACGGCGGAGCCAGTTACTCGATACGGCGCTATCGATCGTGCGCGAGGAAGGCGCAGATCGCTTGACCCTCGGGCATCTGGCTGTCCGCGCCGGGGTGTCCAAGCCAGTGGTCTATGACCATTTCGAAACCCGGTCAGTCCTGTTGATCGAGCTTTACCGATGGATCGATACCGAGCGGGTCGACGCGTTCCGTGATGCCATGACCGAGACCGCACGGAGCCTGGAGGAAACCGCCCAGATTCTGGCCGGTGCCTACATTCAATGTGCAGCGGACCACAGCGATGAGTTCTTCGCAGTCGGCGCGGCCCTGGCGGGAAGTGAGGAGAAAGCGGCGGTTTTCCAGGAGTTGCTGGATCACTGTGTGCAGATGTTTGTCAGTGTGCTCAAGCCTCATGCGACCTTGCCAGCGGCTGAGCTGGAAAGCCGCTGCACCGGCCTGGTAGGTGCGGGTGAAGCCCTTGCAGGGGCGTTGGCGCGAGGGCGATATCGCCAGGAAGAAGCAATCCGCGCGTTTGCCTCCTTGATCAAGGGGGCTTTAGGTGATGTTGATCATGGCTGACGATGAACGGTCTGAATCGCTCTATAAAGCTGACTCATGTCCTTGAAAGCCTTGAACTCCAGTGCATTACCGCACGGGTCGAACAAAAACAGGGTGGCCTGCTCGCCGACGCGTAGTTTGTATAGGGAGCCCAAAGAGCCCCCACAGTTTTTTCCGCGTACCACTGTTCATTTATTGAAGATGACACTGCTCATGTACTGATTCAGATCGCGAAAATCCTGAACCCTCCAGGCGTAAGGCGCCAGCTTCACGCCGTTCTCTTTCAGGGTTCTGGGGATCAGGTCGCCATTGGGCCGAAGTATGATCGACGAGACAATAACGCCCGGATAATCACTCAGGCGTTTTTTGAATGCGGCACTTGTGAGATCAGGCGTAGGAGGATCGCTTTTTTTGGCCAGCGGTCCCGTTCCCTTGATGTCTGCGCCGTGGCACATGGCACATCGCTGTTGGTATAGGTTCTTCCCATTCGCGTTATCCGCGCAGGATGGTGCCATTTGAACGAGGGACAATATTGTTGGCAGCGCGATGAATAACAGCTTCCTTTTCAAGCGATCTCTCTCCGTGAGTCAGAGCCGAATACAGGCCCGCTGCGGCTTATAAACAGGTCAATGGCGCAAATCAAGATGAGCGTTGGGTAATTACCGGCTGATGGACTTACTGGTCCACACTCGAGAAGAGCTGTCCGATGCGTATCCTCTTGATTCACGCGCACAACGAGCCGCAGTCGCTCACGTCTATTGGTGCTTCAAGTATCGGAGTTTCAGGCGAGACACCTACTCCAGCCCCATCGCCTCCACCACGCCCTGGTCTTCCCCCAGGAACCCACCACTCTGATGCTGCCACAGCCGCGCATAGGTACCGTTTTTCGCCAACAGTTCAGCGTGGGTCCCCTGCTCGATGATCCGTCCTTCATCCATGACGATGAGACGGTCCATGGCGGCGATGGTTGACAGCCGATGGGCGATGGCGATGACCGTCTTGCCCTGCATCATCTCATCGAGGCTTTCCTGAATGGCGACTTCGACCTCTGAATCCAGGGCGCTGGTAGCCTCGTCAAGTAACAGTATCGGGGCGTTCTTGAGCATCACCCGGGCGATGGCGATACGTTGGCGCTGGCCGCCTGAAAGCTTGATGCCGCGCTCACCGACCAGCGTGTCGTAGCCGGTATGGCCCTGGCGGTCGCTCAATTGGCTGATGAACCCGTCGGCCTGGGCGTTGGCCGCAGCAGTGCGAATGTCCGCGTCGGTCGCATCCGGGCGGCCATAGGCGATATTGTCGCGAATGGAGCGGTGCAACAAGGATGTGTCCTGGGTAACCATGCCGATGGCGCTGCGTAGACTGTCCTGGGTAACGTGAGCGATGTTCTGCCCGTCGATGCGGATCTCACCGCTGTCAACATCGTAGAAACGCAGCAGCAGGTTGATCAGCGTGGACTTGCCGGCACCGGAACGACCCACCAGACCGATTTTTTCCCCTGGCCGAATATGCAGGCTCAGCCCATCGAGCACCTGGCGCTCACCGTTGTAGTTGAAGCTCACATTGTCGAAGGTGACCGAACCGCCCGTGGGCACGAGTACGCCGGCGTTCGGCGCATCCTGGACTTTCGGCCCTCGGGTCAAGGTGTCCATGCCGTCCTGCACGGTGCCAATGTTTTCGAACAGCGATGTCATCTGCCACATGATCCAATGGGACATGCCGTTGATCCGCAACGCCATGGCGGTGATCGCCGCTACAGCCCCGGCACCGACTTCGCCCAGGTGCCACAACCACAAGCAATAGCCGCCGGCGCCGAGGATCAGCGCCACCACCAGCGCCTGGTTGACGATCTCGAACTGGCTGACCAGACGCATCTGCCGAAAGCCCGTCTGCTTGAAATCCTCCATTGCGGCACGAGCGAAGTGCGCTTCACGTTTGGAGTGGGAGAACAGCTTCACGGTGGTGATGTTGGTGTAGGCGTCCGAGATACGTCCGGTCATCGACGACCGCGCATGAGCCTGCTCCTGCCCCACTTGCCCCAGGCGCGGCACGAAGTACAGCATCGCCAGCCCGAACAAGACGACCCAGGCAATGAACGGCACGATCAGCTTCAGGGCGAAGCCACCGGCCAGGGCAATGATCGCGATGAAGTAAACGCCAATACCGGGGGCGATTTCGATGACGGTGAACAGGACTTCGCGCACGGCCAGTGCCGTCTGCATCACCTTGGTCGTGACCCGGCCCGAGAACTCATCGGAAAAGAACGAAAGACTTTGTCGCAGCATCAATCGGTGGAAGTCCCAGCGCAGCCGCAGCGGCAGATTGATCGCCAGAATCTGGTGCTGAACCATGGTGCGCAGCGCCACCAGCCCGATGCTGGTGAGCAGCACGATGCCGATCCCCCATAGCACCCGGCTCTCTTGCGCGCTTTGCGCCTCGCCGCCCGTCTGCCAGGAAGAAAGCAGGTCGACCACCTGTCCCAGAAACGAAAACAACCAGGCCTCATAGATCGACACGGCGGCGCTGAGCAGCGCCAGCGCCAGGATATAGCCACGGGCGCCTCGGGTGCACGCCCACAGAAACCGCACCAGGCCAACCGGTGGTGGCGGTACTTCATCGGGCGGAAAAGGGTCGAGTCTTCGTTCGAACACACGAAGCATTGCGGCCTCCGAAAGGATTAAAGGAAAGAGATTCTGCCATTGAACGAGGATTTTGAGGCGTTTGCGAAGCGGGGGTTCAGAGCGATTGGCGTGTTTGCACCTGGACAGCAGCGGTTGTTACTCCAGCGGATCGTCTGTCAACTGGCCGCTTTTGGTCGGGAGCAAACTCCCGCTCAACGTTTTGCACATGTAGCTCGCAGAGCCAGGACAAAGCCCTCGGAACTGTTCCGTTCGAGAAATAACAATTGGCTCACAACCTCGTGGTTGCATGTGGTAGCCGAACGCCTCAAAAAAACCTGAGGCATTCGTCGTTAGCAGGTGTAATTGGTCGATTCCATTGCAGGCAGCGATTCTTTCGATGAGTCTAAGCATCGATGCTCCGACTCCTTTCGATCTATAGACGGGCTCAACGACTAACGATCGGAGCAGTCCATCGGCCCCGTACGCTTCGAACCCACCCCAACCGACGGTTAGACCGTCCAGCGTGAACTCAAAGAAAGTTCGACCCGAAAGTTCAACATCTGCCGTAGGAAGACCTGCCGACTCCAAAGCGCTGCGAAGCTGCGCGAATCTTTCCCCGACGATTTGCGTAGCCTGGATAGCCAACTCGCTTTCCATATCTGCTCCTGATCTTTCCTTGTTGATGGCCAATGCCATGGCAAGGCCCCATCCAGTCCTATTCGCTTTACTGAATATACGGAAACTCGTATATTCGTTTTTTCGCATATATACCTCTGTTCATAGACCGGACGTGCAGCCTTCTTATTGTGCTGAGCTGCCTATTCTTCCGCCAACCTACGCTCCCTGGATTGGCATCAGCTTGCAGACCAAGGAATCCCCCCAATGAAAGTCCTGTTCATGTGCACCCACAACAGCTGTCGCAGCATTCTTTCCGAGGCGATGTTCAATCATCTGGCACCGCAAGGCTTGGAAGCAGTCAGCTCGGGAAGCTTTCCCAGTGGACGTGTCAACGCACGCGCCTTGCAAACATTGGCGGCAGCAGACATAGACACGGATAACCTGAGTAGCAAGGCTTCAGATACTTTTCAAGACGCCCCACCGGACATCGTCATTACCGTCTGCGATCGTGCGGCCGGCGAGGCCTGTCCAATATTTTTCGGACCTGCCCTGAAGGCGCACTGGGGCTTGGCCGATCCATCAGAGGCCACCGGGTCCGAGGCCGAGATTAGCGCGGCATTCGAAACGACCCTCGCCAAGATTCGGCAGCGCTTGGATGCATTCTTCGCCCTGCCTCTAAAAACAATGAGCACTGAGCAACTTCAAGCTGAACTGAATCGTATCGGTACGCTTTGAAGCATCGAGCAAAGCCCTGCGGGGCATGGCTGTAGGAGTTTACATGCAAGATACATTGCCCAACGTACAGGTCGATCTGATTGACATCCCCACCCTGGAGCAGCTGAAACCGACCGCCCCGCTCGTTCATAAACCTCGGATACTTCTGTTGTATGGATCGACACGAGAACGCTCCTTCAGCCGTCTGGTCACCCAGGAAGCAGCGCGTCTGCTGGAAGAGTTCGGGGCCGAAACGAAAATATTCGATCCATCGGGTTTACCACTGCCGGACGACGCTCCTGACACTCACCCCAAGGTTCAGGAACTGCGCCGATTGATGCAATGGTCGGAGGGACAAGTGTGGTGTTCTCCTGAGCGCCACGGCTCCATGAGCGCGGTGTTCAAGGCCCAGATCGACTGGGTTCCGCTGGCGCTGGGCGCCATACGGCCTACGCAGGGCAAGACCCTTGCCGTGATGCAGGTATGCGGCGGTTCGCAATCGTTCAACGTGGTCAATCAGCTACGGGTTCTGGGCCGATGGATGCGCATGTTCACCATCCCGAACCAATCTTCGGTGGCCAAGGCGTTTACCGAGTTTGACGAGTCAGGTCGTATGAAACCATCAGCGTATTACGACCGATTGGTCGATGTGATGGAGGAACTCATGAAGTTCACCCTGCTCCTGCGTGATCGCCAGGCATATCTGGTGGACCGCTATTCGGAGCGCAAGGAAACGGCCGAGCAGTTGTCTTCAAGAGTGAATCAGCGCTCCATTTGATGCCATCGCAGATCCATCAGTGGGAGGACAGTTCGCCAGCAATCATCTCGATCCTTTTGGATCGGGATGGAAAGTCCTTACAATCCTCCTCCCTCTATTCGGACCACCACCATGCCGCGTCTTCTTTCCCTGGCGTTGTTACTCATGGCCGGCCAGGCCATGGCGTACCCAGCCCTCCAGGACACTGAGCTCTACACCCAAAAGACCAGCGATTGCCGGGATGTCGACCTGGCCATCTGGCAACACCCTGCCCGCACCGTGCTAGAGAAGAACGGCATCAAGCTGGAGCGGGTGCAGTTGTGCAATGGTGGACGTTATCCGATCTTCCAGGGCGAAGTCCCTTACGACCCGCAAGGTCAGACCAAAGATTTCTTCCTACCGTTGTACGAGCAATTGCGAAAGGCAAACGGCAAGTGGCCCTACGTATTGGTCGCCACCAATTATGGGGAGATGGTGTACGTCAGCTATCCGCAGAGCGACTCGATCTCCCTGAATTATGAGAATTTCGAGGCGCCCTAGAAGCAATCCGGCCTTTCGGCCAGCCCCTGCCTTTCTAACCGCTTTGCGGCCGAGGCGGCTTCAAATTCAGCGATTATCCTGGCCCGGTTGTCAGCCACAAGCCTCTTGACCATGGCGGAGTAAGGCATTGACGGTGCAGCTCGCGCTTCGAGTTCAGCGAATATTCGTTGAGCATCTTTCCAAAGACGGTCGAAAAATCTGCCAGGAGGTTCTGAAGCTGCTTCTTTTAGCGCGTCCTCAGCCTTCAGCAGTTCATTTTGGATTCCAAGCATTAGCTCGGTCCGTGTTTCAACCAGGTCCACGCGGTTCAGGCCGAATACTTGATAGGTGGCCAGTCCATAGGGATCCCAGTCACTCCCCCTTTTCAACGGAGCGATCAGGCTCAGGCCTCGCTCGATGATCCACTGCAAATGGTCGTCAGGATTGCGGCGGGTGGGATCTATCAGATAGGCATCCTCAGCACTCAGGTCATCGCCTTTAGCCATTGCTCGCTGCCCGCCGATTGGGAAGGAGTCATACTTGCCAAGCTTGTAGGCGCCTCCTTTCACCTTTTGCTTGTAGGGCTGTTCAGTAACGAACCTCTGGACTTCATGATATTCGGAGCTATTACAGTGAATGCAACTGGGCAAAAGATTTGTCCACTCGGATGCCAGCCACCAGTAGCCGGTATGAGCGAGGTCTTCAGTCACCCGGCCTTTTGGCCTGAAGTGCTCGACCTGAGCAGACATCACAGCCTTGTAACTGGATTCGCAATAAGCACACTTCTTGTGAAAGAGCTGGTCCAGTTTTTTCTTCACATCCTTTGATCGGTAAGCCGCGAAGTTGAATTTCTTTTTCTTCTTCGACTTTTTTGCCGCTTTCACCTTGGACTTTGTCTTGGGGGGCGCCGGTTGAGCCGCCAGCGCCGTGTAAAACGCATCGGCTCGGATTCTTTCTTTCGCTCCACGACCGTCAGCCTTGGCAAGCGATGCAGGTTCAGTCACCGTATTGCGATTGACGTAGATCATTGCCCGGCCTCATCGACACCACCGCGCAGACGCTGAAGAATGAGATTGATAGATTCTTCGCGAACCGCAGCACGGTCGAGTCGATTGGAGCGCAACTGTTCGACGATATGCCGACGCAGGGCTTCATTTACCACCTGCCGCTCCGGGGTATCACCAATCATCGAAAACGCGTTCAATTGCTCGGAAAACTGCCCTTGCGGATCTGCACTCCGGGCATCGGAAAGCAGCAACCGATCAATGCGCTGTTGGGTTTCAGGCTCCGAGGTGCTGGCTAGGCCAAAATATTCGGAGGTCAATAATTGTTCGGCGCGCATTCCGGTTACCCCTGGCAGACCGGTCACCTCCGCTATTGCTCCGGAATCGTCGCGTATCAGTACATGCACTTCACCGTCGAACATCCCTCTGATACAAAGAGGGTCGTGGGTTGTGATAATGAACTGGACCTGCGGCATAGCACGGCGCAAGGCGCTCACCACCTGCATCTTCCAGCGTGGATGCAGATGGATTTCGATTTCATCAATCAAGACAATGCCACGTGAACTCTCAAGATCTCCCCATTGCCTGACCATGTTCCGGAGAATATCCAGAGCCATTGCAAATAATGACCGATAGCCATCGCTGAGCTGCATCAGGGGTATATCTTCGCCGTTCTTGTTAATCAGGATGCCATTGCGCTCCGAACGAACAATCTCATCGCCGTCTGCCAGGTTGAGAATTTCTCGCAGTGCCCGAGCGACCGTTGGGAAAGTTTTCTCATCGAGAGACTCAAGCCAATCAGCGGAGTGCGGCAAAACTCTTTGTTTGTTGAACAACGAGACAATGCTCGAGACTCTCTTGATATGTCTGTAGCTTGTTGGCTGGTCGTTGAAAAGACGGTGGGCACCGTACCCGAGAACCAAGGCACTTTCGAATACCTCTTCGTGGATCTCCCCACCCCGCTGAATGTGTAGCTCATTGCTGCTGCCATCATCAAAGTTGATCTTGATGCTAGCCTGGGTCGATGACCTGTGTTCAAGAATTTGCCGCCCTGTCCGGTCCACATACCCACCTGAGTGGCGCAGAAAAGCATCAAAATCTACCTTGGTCTGTTTGCGCAAATCCCGCCCCATCGTGCCCAAGGCAATGGCCTGAAGCAGCGAGCTTTTTCCTACCGCATTTTCACCGAGTACCACCACTGCAGGCGCTATGCCTCGCTCCTCTACTGCCTGGCTGGAAAAGTCTATCTTGAACTTTCCGAACCCCTTGAAATTCTTGATATGGACCGAGCGGATGCGTGCAAACTTGGTCGCTTGTGTCTCCTCGATTACCTCAAGAAGATCCGCGGGATGAGACGTCTGCGGTTTATCTTTACCCTTGAGGTGAGCCAAGAAATCGCGCCACATCGCCGGGTTGGCCAAATCAATGAAACCGGCCAGTTCGCTATTGAACTCGGCTTCGGTGGGTGGGATCGTTCTCGCTGACGTTGCCAGCAAGGAGTCCGTTATCCAGTTTCTCGCCGCGCCCACATGGGAACGGCGATCATCCAGCCTGCTCTCGACCTCGGACAGAATCCGCGCGTAGCCTCTTCCGCGCATTTTTTCGATACTGATGCCAAGCTCCGAAAAAATGGCAGCGCGTCGTCCCACCAGCTCGCTTCGATTGAGTTTCAGGATGTCGACCGTTTCCTTGCCTCGTGTACCTCTGGACAGGCAATATCCGTCGGCGCTGAATGCAAGATACTCGTAGGGATCGTCGTGGGATGGATCTATGAGAACCGGACGCTCCTCATCGGCCATCGTCAGCGGCGTGAACGGCGCGACCCGCTTGTCCTCTGTCGGGAACTGCGAGCCTTTGTACCGTGCGCAAACGACACAGGCCAGAACAAGATTGCTCCACTCATAGGCATACCATGCGTAATGATCGGGGCTCGGAGCACCCGAGAAGCTGATCCGACCTTTGGCGTTCATTACTGGGCGATGGTGGTGCACTTCGAATTCAAAAGGCCTCAGATCCTTCTCACAATACCCGCACTTTTCATGGAAAGCCGCGACAAGCGCCGACTTCACTTCTCTAGAGCTCCATATTCGAGGGTTAACCTTCGGCCGCCGGGTCAGCCGGGAAGGGAGGGCGAGTTCAAAATGCTCACGCAGAAGAGACAGTTCGGCAGTCAATGCCTTTTTGGTGAGCGAAGTGGGAGTACTGCTCGGATCACGCCATACAAATCTCAAAAGTCAGTTCCTTTAACTTGATGGGGCCTGACAAGCTCAAGCCTGCCTTACAAACCAGGCGTTGGCGTCACCCGATTCATTCGCCGATGAATAACGCCGGACCGCTGGCAACTTCTGAAAGCGGCTTACAGAGCCGTCTCTGGCTCGCTGTAATACTTTTCCCCCATGTCCCTTTTAAGCTTGGCAATGTGCTCGGAGCAATCGGTGACCACTTGCCTGAAGCTGCTGTCAATGTCCTGGCAACGATCCAGATAAACGCGCGCAAGCACCGCCAGATAGGCTTCGATAATGCGGCTAAACACCAGAATGCAGTCCTTCGTCCTTTTACCTGAACGGGTGACCACGTAATTGCGGTGCCCTTCGCCCGTCTCCCTCGGCTCGCTTTCGACATACACGCCCCAGACGACCTTGTTGTTGTGTATGTAGTCGCTCAGCATTCCGTTGAGCATACCTGCGTCGGGAATGACCGCTTTCAGTGCAGTAATCGATTTGGTTGACTCAAACCTGTCAACCTCCTCCATGCTTTGCGCGTTCATGATCTGATAAGCGTGGCCCACCTGTTCCAGGATGGAACGAAGCAGACAGTTCACGTCAAAATACATGCTGTTCTTGATCAGTATCGAGACAGACTGAAAGCTGCCCAGCACCCTTTGTAAAATCACCATCGAGGTACGCAGGCCGATATTCAGCTCAGGAATCAAGCCCAGGCTTTGATCGATAGCCTTATGCGCTTTGAACGAGCTGTAGACCAGGAAGTCAGCCGCCAGAAACTCATCTTTGATGAGCGATTGCATGGTCAAGCCGTCTGGACTCTTTAGCTGCGCCAGCAATGCCTGGAAGTTTTCGTTGTCGAACTCTTCCTTCTCATCAAGGGATGAAAACAGAAAATGCACCAGCCTGAGGACGGTATTGGAACTGTCGGTGGGCAACGCGTAGTCGTATTTTCCGGTGCCCAGGGGGAAGAGTAGATGGATATTATCAATCGCATGCGCGCCGTCCCGATGGTATCGAATGTCCCTCAGGGAAAACCACGGCTCTCTTTTTTCGCTCATGTTCGCCTACCTCCATGGAATGAGATGTCCTCACGCAACGCCTGGGTGGTTGGCCTCCAGGCGGCTGCGGGACGAATCTAACACGCTGAGAGACAAAGGTAGAGGCATTACGACATCATTGTAGACTCGCGGCCTTCCGCCATGCACAGCAGCTTACCGCGGCACTTTCAAATCCACCCCGAGCGCCTGGGCAAATGCCTTGACCAGCGGACTGCGTACGGTGTTGTGCCGCAAGATCAGGCTGAAAGGCGTGACGATACTGATCAAGTCGGGACGCACCGCGCGCATAAGGCCCTGCTCCACCATTGCGGCGGCGTAGTGTTGCGGTAGAAAGCCTACGAAACGGCCCGTCTTGACCAGTAGCGCAACCGCTTCCACCTGGGTCGCCGAGGCAGAAAAGCTGTCGTAACGGGCGAAATTCAGTTTATCTCGGTGAATCGCATAGCGATGGTTGACGCATTCATATTCCTTGAGCATCTCGCTATTGACCTGCGCCTCTGGCAAATCGAATAACGGATGCCCCAGCGCGCAATAAACCAGCGAGCGCTCCTGGTACAAGGGGTAGTAGTCGAATTCCTCTCGTTGCTGGTAAACCGGGACAATTCCGGCCACTAACCGGCCCTCCACCACACCACGCTCCACTTCATCCAGCTGTGACGCTTGAAGTTGCAGCCTTACTTTTGGCGACTGCTCGTTCATGCGTCTAAGCGCTGCAACTAACGGAGAATTAGCGTCGGAAATGGTGTTATCAATCACCCCCACACCCAGGTCGCCGACAAGTTCATTCTGAGCTGAACTAAGCCGATCTCGAAAGTTATCGACCGAGGCAAAAAGGTCAATGGATGCCTGATACACCAACTTGCCTTCTTCGGTCAGATGAAACCCCTCGCGACCTCGGGTACACAAGCGCATGCCAATCCGGATTTCCAGATCGGAGATCTGTTTGCTGATCGCCGCCAGCCCCACGTTCAGCTCATTCTGCGCAGCGCTGAAACCTCCGGCCTCGACCACGGCCTTGAAGACTTTGAGCAATTTGAAGTCCAGGCCGCTGAGCGCCAACGGAGCCCGGTGAGGCGGTTTAGGCGGCGGGTTTCCGGAATTGGAAAGTGGGGTTTCCATAATGCTTATTTACCTCTGGCGCCCTATTCAACACTCTGTGTCCAACAACAAAAACAACGCTGGCTAATAATAATGATCACAGAAAACCTGGCTTGGCAACCGCTAAGATTTTTCGCCTCCGAGTGCCAACTCACTGATTTCCAGACATTAAAAGCTGACACTTCGATCAGCCCTTTCCGCGTCGAAACTGCGTTCCCCCCTGCCCTTGATGAATAACTAAGCCGAGCCATGCCTGGTGGATTTCCATCGTCCAGGGCCAATGTTCCGGGCCAGGCACAACGCTTCAAGTTCGCTTTACCGATGAGGAAAATAACGATGTCTCAAACCACTGATCGCCTCTGGGGTGCGCGTTTCAAGAGCGGCCCGTCCGAGGCCCTCGCGGCCCTGTCGCGTTGCCCTGAGCGCTATTTTCGCCTGACCCCTTACGACCTCGCCGGGTCCAAGGCTCATGCAGGTGAATTGCAACGCGCCGGCCTGCTGAGCGAAGAAGAAACCCGGACCATGCTCGCCGCGCTGGACCAGATCGGCGTCGACTTCCGCGCCGGCAGCATCGCTCCGACCCTGGACGACGAAGACGTCCATACCTTCATCGAGCGCCTGTTGACCGAGCGCCTCGGCGCCCTTGGCGGCAAGTTGCGTGCCGGACGCTCGCGCAACGATCAGACGGCCAACGACCTGCGCCTGTTCTTGCGCGATCACGTCCGCACTCTGGCCGTCGAAGTGCTGGCCTTGCAACAGGCGCTGGTAACCCAGGCCGAACAACACGTCGAGAGTATCTGCCCCGGCTTCACCCACTTGCAGCAAGCGCAACCGATCGTCTTCGCCCATCACCTGCTGGCCCACGCCCAAGCGATGCTGCGCGATGTGCAGCGCCTCGTGGATTGGGATGCGCGCACCTCGCTGTCGCCACTGGGCGCCGCAGCCATGGCCGGTTCCGCAATCGCTCGCCTGCCCGAACATTCGGCCCGCGAAATGGGCTACAGCGGTGTGTGTGAAAACTCCATCGACGCTGTAGCCAGCCGCGATCACGTGGCTGAGTTCCTGTTCATCGCCAGCATGCTCGGCATCAACATTTCCCGCCTCGCTGAAGAATTTTGCCTGTGGTCGTCGCGGCAATTTCGCTGGGTCACGTTGGACGATGCCTACGCGACCGGCAGCTCGATCATGCCGCAGAAAAAGAATCCGGACATTGCCGAGCTGGCTCGCGGCAAGGCCGGTCGCTTGATCGGCAACCTGACGGGCCTGCTGTCCACCCTCAAATCGTTGCCGCTGTCCTACAACCGCGACTTGAGCGAAGACAAGAACGGTGTACTCGACAGCGTCGACACGCTGCTGCTGGTGTTGCCCGCCATGGCCGGGATGGTCGCGACCATGCAGGTCAACGTTGAAGAGCTGCGGCGTCAGGCGCCGCTGGGCTTCATCCTCGCCACCGAGGTCGCCGATTGGCTGGCCATGCGCGGTGTGCCGTTCAAGGAAGCCCACGAAATCACCGGTGCGCTGGTCAAGGCCTGTGAGCAACACGACATCGAATTGTGGGACGCGTCCCCGGCGCTGCTGGCCGAAATCGATCCACGCCTGACGCCAGAAGTACGCGAGAGCCTGACCCTGGAGGCCGCCATCGCAGCCCGCAGCGGCCGCGGTGGTACCGCACCGCAGCAAGTGCGTGAGCAGATCGGCCGGTTGAAGACCGCACTCGTCGCCCAGCAGAAGTGGACCGAGGACTACCAGGGGTTCCGCCTCTGAATCAGACACCCCTGTGGGAGCGGGTTTGCTCCCGCAGGGACCAGGTGTTTGACCCGAAATAAAGTGTACGGAGAACCCACATGAGCCACACCCAGGCAGAACAACTCCAGGCGGAGCGCAAACTGGCGGAAAACCAGTTCGACATCACCCAATACCAGCATGTGCCACGGCGCTATTACGGACGCATCTTCTTCGCCACGGTGATCGTCATCGCGCTGCTGGGCCTGGTGCGGGCCTTCGCCGAAGGCAAGATCGAATGGTCGTATATCGGCCAGTTCCTCACGTCCCAGGCGATTCTGTGGGGCCTGTTCAACACGATCGTCATGGCCGTGCTGGCCATGGCGCTGGGGATTGTGTTCGGGGTGATCACGGCAATCATGCGCATGTCGGCCAACCCTATCCTGCGCTACGTGGCGCTGACCTATACCTGGCTGTTCCGCGGTACGCCGTTGATTCTGCAGCTGCTGTTGTGGTTCAACCTGGCACTGATTTTCCCCACCATCGGCATTCCCGGCTTGTTCGAAATGGACACTGTGAGCCTGATGACGCCGTTCGTGGCCGCCCTGCTCGGCTTGAGCATCAACCAGGGCGCCTACACCGCCGAAGTGGTGCGCGCCGGCCTGCTGTCGGTGGACACCGGCCAGTACGAAGCCGCCAAATCCATCGGCATGCCGCGCCTGCAAGCGCTGCGCCGGATCATCTTGCCGCAAGCCATGCGGATCATCATTCCACCGGTAGGCAACGAGTTCATCGGCATGGTGAAAATGACCTCGCTGGCGAGCGTCATCCAGTATTCGGAACTGCTCTACAACGCTCAGAACATCTACTACGCCAACGCCCGGGTCATGGAGCTGCTGATCGTCGCGGGTATCTGGTACCTGGCCACGGTCACGGTGCTGTCCTTTGGTCAAAGTCGTCTGGAGCGCCGTTTCGCTCGCGGCGCCGGCAAGCGTTCGTGAGGGGAAGCGACATGAGAAGCATCGTCAAGGCCGTGAGCCTGAATAAATACTACGACCAGTACCACGCCCTCAAAGACATCAACATCGAAGTCGAACAAGGCGAGGTGCTGTGCATCATCGGTCCGTCCGGCTCGGGCAAGAGCACCTTGCTGCGCTGCGTCAACCAACTGGAAAAGATCGACAAGGGCGGCCTGTGGGTCGACGGCGAGCTGGTGGGTTATCGCGTGGTCGGCAACAAGCTCCACGAACTCAACGAGACGCAGATCGCCCGGCAACGCCTGGCCACCGGCATGGTGTTCCAGCGCTTCAACCTGTTCCCGCACATGACCGTGCTGCAAAACATCGTCGAAGGTCCCTGCCAGGTGCTCAAGCGTTCGCCCAAGGAAGCGCACGAAGAGGCACTGGAGCTGCTGGCGCGGGTTGGCCTGGCCGACAAACGCAACAGCTACCCGATCGAATTGTCGGGCGGCCAGCAGCAACGGGTGGCGATCGCCCGCGCCCTGGCCATGCGGCCCAAGCTGATGCTGTTCGATGAACCCACTTCGGCACTCGACCCGGAACTGGTCGGTGAGGTGCTGTCGGTGATGCGCGATCTGGCGCAGACCGGCATGACCATGATCGTCGTCACCCATGAACTGGGCTTCGCCCGCGAGGTTTCCAATCGCATGGTGTTCATGGACGGCGGGCAGATCGTGGAGGCTGGAAGCCCCGAAGAAATCCTTATAAGTCCACAAAACCCACGCACCCAAAGCTTCATTTCTGCCGTTCGAACCTAAGCGCCGTCTGGCGTCACAACACTCATAAGAGAACGACCATGAAGAACTTCGTAATCCCAGCAGTACTCGCCGGCCTGGTGGCTTCCAGCGTCAGCTTCGCCGCCGATTTGCCCGCAAGCATCAAGGACAAGGGCGAGATCGTCGTCGCGATCATGCCGAACTATCCACCCATGGATTTCAAGGACCCGGCCACCAACACCCTGACCGGGCTGGACTATGACCTGGGCAATGCCCTGGCCGAACGTCTGGGCGTGAAGATCAAATGGCAGGAAACCGGCTTCGAACAGATGATCAACGCCCTGACCACCGACCGGGTGGACATGGTGCTGTCGGGCATGACCGACACCGCCGAGCGTCAGGCCAGCGTGACCTTCGTCGACTACTTCACCAGCGGCCCGCAGTTCTACACGTTGCAAAAGAACAAGGACACCAACGACGTCACCGACCTGTGCGGCAAGAAAGTCGGCACCAGTCGCCGTACCACCTTCCCGGCGGAAATCGCCGAGTTCAGCAAGGGCACCTGTGAAGCGGCCGGTAAACCGGCCATCGTGGTGGTCGGTACCGAAGGCTCGGCAGACGCTCGTGCACAGCTGCGCCAAAGTCGAATCGACGCGGCGATGCAAGGCAGCGAGACCCTCTCCTACCTCAAGACCCAGGAAAAGGACATGTACAAGACCGTCGGCCAGCCGATTTCCGTGCAGTTCACCGGCCTGGGCGTGAGCAAGAAAAAGCCCGAGCTGAGCGAGGCTGTGAAAGTGGCATTGCAAAGCATGGTCGATGACGGCAGCTACCAGGCCATCCTGAAAAAGTGGGATCTGGAATTGGGTGCGATCAAGACGGTGACCATCAACGCCGGTAAATGACCAGGGCCGGGGTGTACGCAGAACCTGCAACACCCCGCCCGCCCCTGTGGGAGCGAGCTTGCTCGCGATGGCGTCCGATCAGTCTCTACTCGACTGCCTGGCCCACCGCAATCGCGAGCAAGCTCGCCACAATAAAACCCGCGGGGGCGTTCATTAATTGTTGGAGCACAAAAATGTCTTCCCCCACCTGGCCCGATGGACACAAAGCCTGCCTCGCCCTGGCCTTCGACCTCGACGGCCCGACCGGCGATGCCATGCTCAACGGCTCGATCTGGCACAAGCCCGAGTACTTCGGCTTCGGCGGCTACGGCCCCTATCGTGCGCTGCCACGCCTGCTGAATCTGCTCGACGCGTTCCAGATTCCGACCACCTTCTTCGTCCCGGCCTGGGTCGTGGAAAACTGGCCCCGGCGGTGCCAGGCGATCATCGAGCGCGGACACGAGGTGGCCTACCACGGTTACAAACACGAATCGTTCTACGCCCTGACGCTGGACCAGCAGAAGGCCGTGATGAACAAATCCCGCGAGGTGTTCAGCAACTACCTGAACATACGCGCAGAAGGCTTCCGCACTCCGTCCGGGGACTGGCGCGCCGAGACCCCGGCCATGTTGGCACAGGCTGGCGTGATTTATTCCAGCAGCATGCGCGGCGATGACCGGCCTTATCTGGTTGACGTCCCGGGACAGGATACGCCCTTGGTGGAAATCCCCGGCCGCTGGGAGATGGACGACTACGCCTCCCTCGCCTACACCCGCGGCCCGGACTTTCCTTCGGGGCTGGACCGCACCTCCAGTTACCAATTGACGCTGGATAACTGGTGCCGCGAGTACGACGGCGCGATGAATGAAGGGTTGTGCCTGACCACCCTGTTCCACCCCAAGATCATCGGTAAACCGGGCCGCATTCTGTTGCTGGAAAAACTTTTCGAACACATGCGCCAGCGCGATGACGTGTGGTTCGCCACCTGCCGCGATGTCGCCCGTTGGTGGCTCAAGGAGCATCACCATGGCTGATTCCAAAGTCTGGCCCGACGGCTACCGTTGCGCAGTGGTGGTGACCGTCGATTACAACGACATCCACGGCATCCTTACCCAGGCCCCGGAAGTGGCCGGGCGCGACAAGACCCTGTCGGTCTGGCGCTACGGCAGCCAGCGCGGGGTTGACCGTCTGCTCGGCTTGTTGGCCGAACTGGAGGTACCCGGCACCTGGTGCATTCCCGGCATCGTCGGCGAAGAAAACCCCGGGCACATCCAGGCGATCCTGGCCGCCGGGCACGAAATCGCCTGCGCCGGCTATCGCCATCAGAACTACGACAACCTGACCCTGGCCGAACAAACCGCCGACGTCGCCAAGGGCTGCGAAGCCCTGGCCCGGCTCACCGGCAATCGCCCGACCGGCTTCCGGATTCCTGCTGGCAATGGCGCACCGGGATTCATCCAGGCACTGCACCAGCAAGGCATCCGCTGGTCGTCATCGTGGCGCGGCGATGACCTGCCTTTCGCGCACCCAACCGCGCCCGACGTGATCGAGTTGCCGCTGCACTACGAACTCGAAGACGAACCCTACTTTGCCTTCAACCTCAGCCCCGCCGTGCCACCCGGTCAGTCACGGATCGCCTCGTACAGCCACACCCTGGGCAACCTGTTGATGGACTTCGCCGGGTTCCACCGATTCGGCCTGTGCTATGTGCTGCGGTTGCACCCGGAAATCATCGCCACGCCCGGGCGCATCGGCCTGCTACGGGAATTGCTGGAAAGCATCCAACGGCATCCGGATGTATGGCTCACCACGGCGGGTGACGTTGCCCATTGGTGGGCAGCGTCGGCAACAAGCGTGACAGAGGACCATCCGGCGGCCGTGTACGAGCGCCATTATCGGAGCCAGGGCGAATGAACACTTGGCACCGTGTGCCCCCAATGGAGCGGTTGGCGCAGTTCTGCGTGACAACACAATTCGAAGATCTACCCGCAGCGCTGGTGACCCAGGCCAAGCGGCATATCCTCGACACCTTCGGCGCGGCCCTCGCCGGCGCCGGCAGTGAGGTGGCGCGACAGGCCCAGGCAGTGTTTGCCAATGAACCCGGCGATACGCCAGTCTGGGGCACGGATCGGCGCACCGGCGCTGCCCAGGCTGCGACGCTCAATGGCATCGCTGCCCATGCCCTGGAGCTGGACGACACCGGAGGCTGCGATCACTCAGGCGCCGTGGTGCTGCCGGCGGTCATGGCGGCGGTGTCGATGGTCGACTACCCGGTGAACGGCCGGGAGTTCATCACGGCGGTGGTGATCGGCTACGAGATCGCCCGTAGGGTGCTGGAAGCCTGTGGCAGTTATTCAGCACATAACGGCGCCGGCTGGCATTCCACTGCAACCTGCGGCGTGTTTGGCGCAGCGGCCGCCAGCGCACGGGTCCTCGGCCTGGGCACCGCACAAACCGTGTCGGCCCTGGGCATTGCCGGCAGTTTCAGCGGCGGGTTGTGGGCCTTTATCCATGACGGCTCCCAGAGCAAGAAACTCCACAGCGGTCGCGCTGCCGAAGGCGGCTTGCTGGCCGCACGATTCGCTCAGCAGGGGATCACCGGACCGGGCCATTTGTTCGAGGACGTCTGGGGCGGGTTTCTCAAGACCCTGGCCGGTAGCACTGCCGTCCCTGAGGCACTGGATAAGGACCTGGGCTGCGTCTGGAAACTTGCCCGTTGCTCGATCAAGCCCTACGCCGCTTGCCGTGGCACCCATTCGGCGATCGATGCGTTGGGGCTGTTGCTGGCCGAACTGGATGTCGGCGCCGGGCAGATCGAGGACATCCAGGTCACGCTCTGCGAGTTTCTCCAGGACATGTGCGGCGGCCAGGACGTCACCCGTCTGGCCGCCGCACAGATGAGCCTGCGCTACGCCCTCGCCGTACGACTGGTACTGGGACATTGCCGGCTGGAGGCCTATGACGACGTAATGCGCAGCGATCCGCGCATAGCGCAATGGGTTTCTCGGATTCGCCTTGAAGTGGACCCGACGTTATCGGAGGATGGCGAGCCCATCGTGAGCGTGCGGACCCTGGACGGTCGGCAGGCCAGCCTGTGTGTAGACATACCGCTGGGCGCACCGGGCAATCCGCTGAGCGACGCGGCGCTGGAGGAGAAGTTCTTCAGCCTGGCCCAGCGGACGATCCCTCGACCGCAGGCCCAGGCGCTACTGGCCCGGCTGCAACGTATGCAAGCCCTGGAGTCAACGGCAGAGCTGCATCAATGGCTGGCGTGAACCATCGGTCGCCGATAAACGCTACCGCATTCGAATAAGGACATTTGTTTCCCGTGGCCACCTACTCCCTCGTGATCCGCCGCTTGATGATCTGCTCGCTGACCATTGTCGTCAGCCGCGCCATCACCAGCCCGCTGCTCACCTTGTTCTTGAGCACCAAGCTCGGCCTCAATCAGCAAGACGTCGGTCTGCTGCTGGGCATCGCGGTGTTCATCGCCACCTTGCTGGCGCTGTACGGCGGCTACGTTATCGACCGACTGGACAAGCGCCAGTTGCTTATCCTGGCCATGCTTTCCAGCGCCATCGGTTTCGTGCTGCTGACCTTCGCCGAAAACCTTTACCTGACCACCACCATCCTGGTCGTCACTGAGACGGCCTCGGCGTTGTTCCTGATCGGCTCCAAGGCCATCCTCAGCGAGCAACTGCCGGTGGGCCAGCGGGCCAAGGCATTCTCCCTGCGCTACACCTTGACCAACATCGGCTACGCCACCGGCCCGATGCTCGGCGTAGTGATCGCCGGGGTCTACCCGACCGCACCGTTTCTGATGGCCGGCGGCATTGCGTTTTTCAGCATTTTCCTGATGAGCGCCATCCCGAAGGACGCCGATCCGCTGCCTGTCATCGGCCAACCGCCGAGTTTCCTGAAGACCCTGACCACCCTCAAGAACGACCGCACCCTGATCATGTTCACCTGCGGCTGCCTGTTCAGCACCGTGGTCCACGGTCGATTCACCTTGTACCTGTCGCAATACCTGCTGGTCACCGAAGACTCACAACGCGCCCTGCAAACCATGGCCGCCCTGCTCGCCTGCAACGCCATCAGTGTCATCCTGCTGCAATACCAGATCGGCCGGTTCCTCAAGCGCGAGCAACTGCGCTACTGGATTGCCGGCGGCACCAGCCTGTTCATCCTCGGCTTGATCGGTTTCAGCCTGGCCGATGGTCTGGTGAGCTGGTGCGTGGCAATGTTCATCTTCACGCTGGGCGAGATGATCATCTACCCGGCGGAATTCCTGTTCGTCGACACCCTGGCCCCGGAAGAGCTGCGCGGCAGCTACTACGGCGCACAAAACCTGGCGGCCCTCGGCGGCGCTCTGAGCCCGGTGATCTGCGGTTTCCTGCTCTTGCACACGCCAGCGCCGACGATGTTCTATGCCCTTGGCTTGCTGACGGCGATGGGTGGAACGCTGTGTTTCATGGCGGGACGGCGGGCGGCGTTGCTGCGGGAATAACACTGCAGTCGACTCAGTCGTCAGCCTTGCCTCATCGCAAGCCTGCCGTTAAAGTCCAACCCTCGGAGTTCGCTACGCCCGCGGTCCGCGCGAAGGGGTGACCCAAGCAGGTTTTCAACATTTTCCGTTCCAGCTCCCGGCTTGTCGGCGGACCGAGCCTCTTGAGGAGTTGGTATGCCCGCGTTTTATGCATCACGTCGTGATGGTCTTCTGGATTTACCCATACTGCGAAAACGTGCCAAACGTCTTCTAAGCGCACTCAAGGCCAATGAGGCTGACGAAGCGCGTCTACAGCTGCGCGCGCTGGGCTGCCTGGGCCCCGATTATCGCCTCGCAGACACCCAATGGCTCGTCGCCCGAGAGGCTGGTTTTGCCAGTTGGCCCAAGCTGATCGCTCATGTCGAAGCAGTCTCGTTCGCCGCACGTCACCCAACGTTCGCCGCGACGGGAGAAAGCACGGTCCAGCACTGGCGCTGCGGCAACGACATCGAGCACAGCCTTCGCATCGCAGGCTTTTCAGGTGCCTTTCATATGTTCGACGACCCGATGGTCATGGGACCTGTGCCCGCATTGCCTGAAGCCGAGTACTGGTCAATACGCGCCGCTTATCTGCAACAAGCCTTCGGGCTATCTGCCCGTGATATTGAACAGCGTCAGGCACTCCAGCGTATGGCACTGTCCCGCTTGCATGGCGATAGCGAACTGGTGCTGTGGTGTGAGGGCGATGCCTACGATCAGTTGTTTCTGATTCGGGTGCTGGCGAGTCTTTCCACCTTGCCCCGACGCTTGGAACTCATCGAAACAGCCCAGGTGCCGGGCGTGGAGCGATTCATCGGACTTGGGCAACTGGCACCGGACCTTCTCGCCTGGCTGTGGCCACAACGCCGTCGCTTGGGTGACGATGCCTTGGCCGTGGCACGCCTGGCATGGGCTGCCTTCACTGCATCGGACCCGAGCGAGTGGGCAAGCCTGGCTCGCCAGCATCACCCAGCCTTGCCGCTACTTGGGCCCGCCCTTGCGCGGCAGTTGCAGGAGCTTCCGGGCGCTACCGATGGCTTGAGTCTCAGCCAGCGCCTGACACTGCGCATTCTCGCCGCTCACGGCGAATTGCCCGCTGCGAAAGTGTTCGGCCATCTCATGACCCGTTATGAACCGCTGCCCTACCTGGGTGACTTGATGTTTTACGCGCTCTTGCGTCCTTTGATCGATGCACCTCGCCCATTGATCGCTGAAAAGCCAAGGGAAGATCGGCATCAGCGGCCTCTGCGGCTGACCGCTCTGGGTGAGCAGATCCTACTAGGCCAGGCCAATTGGCTTGATCAGAATCCGGCGCAGCGTTGGATCGGTGGTGTGCATATCGGTGCCGGCCAGGCGCCCTGGGTGGTCAGCGCGGATGGGCAGGTCTGGCAGCGTTGAGGGCTTCGTCGGTTGCGAACGATGCGGTCCTCTCATAGCTTTCTCATGGTGCACATGCCGCGACAGCCAATAAATTGGCGTTAATTTTTCAAGGCCAAAAATCACCTTCAAATTGCGACATTTTTCCGACAAAAGGCGTCGTTCCACCATTGCTGGCCGTTTGAAGAAGGGCTCATCATCCGCTTGTCATTGCTACTCGTTCTAGCCTGCCAGGGCTAACGCAGGATGCATCAATCGCATCGGTTCGATGGGAGCAAGCCAGGATGATGACCGTCTACGTAATGGTGATGACTATTTGCACCGGCGGTGAGGGCTGCATCGAAGAACGCAAGCCGGAGCCTACCTACGCCACCAAGGCACTGTGCATGGAGTCAGCCCGGAGCATGGCGCCGCGCAAGAGTGTGAAGTTCAAATGTCGCACCCAACGATTGCTGGTTCCTAATCAGACATCGACAGCAGAGGCTGTGGTTTCAACCGGCGCCAAAGGTGCACCCTAGACCTGCTGGCACCTCTCTGGCGGTGATCCGAAGGGTGGCAGATCCATTATTTTCGTGCGGCGAAGCCGGTCTTTCGAAAGGCCTTCCATTGCTTTTCGAAATAACTCCCATAACCAAAAAAACTGATCAGACGGTCCGGTTCACCTATCGTGAACTCACATCAGTGCTGTCAGTTTGGCCGGGAGATGCTTCATGTGCATTTTCTTAAGTGCGGATAGTCGCTCTCGGCGGATAACGGATTCGGCCACACATTCGCGCTGACCGGGTGCGAATCACGAGGCGATATGGAGATCACGCAGAACAACCGCCTGGTGCAGGTCGACAGCCCCCTCGGTGGCAATGTCTTGCTGCTCAAGAGTATGGAAGGCAGCGAAGAGTTGGGTCGGCTGTTCCATTACGAACTGGACCTGACCTCCGAAGACCGGGCCATTACGTTCGACCAGTTGTTGGGCAAGCCAGTGGGCCTGACCCTGGAGCTGCACGACGGTGGCAAACGTTATTTTCATGGCATTGTCGGCAACTGCCGGCAAATGACCGGACACGGTCAGTTCGCGGGCTATCGGGTCAGCCTTCGGCCGTGGCTCTGGCTGCTCACCCGCACCTCGGACTGTCGGATTTTCCAGAACAAGACGGTGCCGGACATCATCAAGCAAGTGTTCCGTGACCTGGGGTTTTCCGATTTCGAAGACAGCCTCAGCGGCAGCTACAACGAGTGGGAATACTGCGTGCAATACCGCGAGAGCAGCTTCGATTTCGTCAGCCGGTTGATGGAACAGGAAGGCATCTATTATTACTTTCGCCATGAAAAGGCGCGGCATGTATTGGTGCTCGCCGATGCCTATGGCGCGCATTCCACCGTGCAGGACTACGCCTCGGTTCCCTTCTATCCGCCCGAGCGGCAAATGCGCGAACGCGATCATTTCTACGAATGGCAACTGGCGCGGGAAGTACAACCCGGCTCCCTGGCACTGAACGACTATGACTTTCTGCGCCCGCGCGCCAACCTGCAGGTGCGCTCCAGTGTGTTGCGCAACCATAGCCACGGCGACCACCCGCTCTACGACTATCCCGGGGAATATCTGCAAAGCGGCGATGGCGAGCACTACGCCCGCACTCGCATCGAAGCCATCCACAGCCAGTTCGAGCGCGTGCAATTGCGCGGCCGCGCCCGTGGGCTGGGTTCCGGTCACCTGTTCAGCCTGACCGGCAACGAACGGGCAGACCAGAACCGCGAATACCTGGTGGTGATCGCTCGCTATCAGATCCGCCAGGATCCTTATGAAAGCGGGCAGCCGGACCTGGCCGAACAGTTCACCAGCGAGCTGGACTGCATGGACGCAACCCAGGTCTATCGTCCGCTCCCGCTGACGCCGATACCCATCGTTCGCGGTCCGCAAACGGCAGTGGTCGTCGGGCCCGGTGGCGAGGAGATCTGGACTGACCAGTACGGTCGAATCAAGGTGCATTTCCACTGGGACCGTCACGATCAATCCAACGAAAACAGCTCATGCTGGATTCGCGTATCCCAGGCCTGGGCCGGCAAGAACTGGGGCGCGATGCAGCTCCCGAGGATCGGTCAGGAAGTAATCGTCAGCTTTCTCGAAGGCGATCCGGACCGGCCGATCGTCACCGGTCGCGTCTACAACGCCGAACAGACCGTACCCTACAAGCTGCCGGCCAATGCGACCCAGAGCGGTGTGAAAAGCCGTTCGAGCAAGGACGGCACGCCGGCCAATTTCAACGAAATCCGCATGGAGGACAAGAAAGGCGCCGAGCAGCTGTTCATCCATGCCGAGAAAAACCAGGACATCGAGGTCGAGAACGACGAGACCCACTGGGTCGGCCACGACCGCAGCAAGACCATCGACAACGACGAGACCGTGCACGTCAAACACGACCGCACCGAAACCGTGGGCAATAACGAAACCATCTCCATTGGCGTGAACCGTACCGAGGAAGTGGGCAGCAACGAGAAGATCACCATCGGCGTCAATCGCACAGAGAAAGTCGGCAGCAACGAAAGCATTTCCATCGGGGCGGACCGTACGGAGAAGGTCGGCGCCAATGAAACCATCAGCATCACCGGCAACCGCAGCGAAGACGTGGGCGGCAACGAAAAGATCGCGATCACAGGCAACCGCAACGAAACAGTCCAAGGCAACGAAAGCATCGAGATCAGCGGCAATCAAAGCACCCGGATCAGTCAGAACGAATCCCGTGACGTCTCCCAGAACCGCACAACGGGTATCAATCAGAACGACAGCCTGGACGTCGGCAAACACTTTTCCCTCACCGCCGGCGACTCGATCACCCTGACCACGGGCGCGGCCAGCATCACCATGAAAAAGGACGGCACCATCATGATCAGCGGCAAGAACATCACCATCGACGGTTCCGGTGCGATCAAGATCAAGGCCGACAGGAACGTCGTCGTCAAGGGCCAGAAGATTTTGCAGAACTAGCCACGGAGCCTGCGCTATGACCGCCTCATCCTCCGCACTCACACGCCTGGACGGTGTCGTCATTGGCGTGCTGCTGGATGTACCCACCGCGGATGCTCCCGTGGTGGGGTTCCCCGGTTGCCCCGCAGACACGGGGCTCGCAGCGCGCACCACCAGCGCACTCAGCCGCGAGGACATCGGCGCCCAGGTCGCACTGATGTTTGAAGCGGGAGATCCGACGCGGCCGCTGGTCATCGGCCGCATTCAACGACTGCCAGCAACCGCAGCGCCAACCGTCGCCCATCTGGATGGCGAGCGGCTGGAATTCACGGCAGAGCGAGAAATCGTCCTGCGCTGCGGCAAGGCCAGCATCACCCTGACCCGAGAAGGCAAGGTGTTGCTGCGCGGCGCCTATCTGTCCAGTCGATCAACCGGCGTGAACCGCATCAAGGGTGGTTCCGTGCAGATCAACTGAGGCCTTCACGTCATGGAGTTGATCAACCGGAGTCGTCTGATTGGCGGCTACACGACCTCGACCGACAAGACCGGCCGTGAGTGGCTGGTAGTGGTGGCGAAAGGCACCTATGGCATACCGGATCATCCCAGCCAGGAACCCCGTTTGCTCGCACAGCAGGTGCCGCTGACCACAGCCGACGTGTTCCCGGGTGATCCTGCCGAATCAGCCGCGTCCTATGAAAATGACTTCGCCCTCTACAAGCCACGTTGCGATGTCCTGCTGAACGGGCACTGTTACGCGCCCAATGGCGAGCCGGCAACAGAGGTGACCGTAGCCATGAAAGTCGGGACGCTGGTCAAGGCATTCAAAGTCGTTGGGCCACGTACCCACGAGGCGGGCGCCCTGTCCTACTCGATAAGCAGACCCCAGCCATTCACAACCCTGCCCGTTACCTACGCGCAGGCGTATGGCGGCGTGGATCGCACAGATCCGGCAAAACCTCGGTGGCACCCGTGCAACCCGGTCGGGGTCGGATTCTACCCCGATGCGAACGAGGCGCAGCTTAACGGCTTGCCGCTGCCCAATACCGAGGAACTTCACCTGCCGGCGACGACGCCCGACGGCAACTACGGGCCAATGGCATTCGGTCCGGTGGGTCGAGCGTGGCAGCAACGGGTCCGCTGGGCAGGTACTTACGATCAGCACTGGCTAGATCATCAGTTCCCATTCCTGCCACAGGATTTCGACGTGCGCTACTTCCAGAGCGCGCCAGAGGATCAACAGATGGACTACCCGCAAGGGGGCGAAGAGGTTGCGCTGCTCAATCTCGACGCTAAAGGCCGCTCGGCGTTCAGGCTGCCGACAAACCTCAGGCTGGCGGTACTCATCGTTCTTCACGACGGCAGTGCCAGGGACGCGGCTGCCATCGTCGACACCGTCATCCTTGAGCCGGACGCCGGACGATTCACCCTGACCTGGCGAACTTCGTCGCCACTGCAGCGCAACCTCAAGGAGGTAGCCAGAGTCATTCTCGGACAAACATCCGCGCAGTACGCACAGGCCAGGGCGTACGAAGAACGGATGCGAGGCAAACAGCACTTCAAGTCGCTGGACCTGCTGATTGCGTGGTCAAGGGCGGCGTACCCTCCATCCCAAGAGGAGGTATGAAGTCCGTGCCTGGCCACGCCTTGTTCATCACTCGCATGGGAATGGCCTGCCCGGTGGGTCTGAGCGTTGCCAGCGCCTGCGCCGCCAAACGTGCCGGACTTTCAGCCCTGCAGGCGCTTCCTTTCTTTGACAACGCCTGCGAACCCATCATCGGCGCGGCAGTGCCCGCCCTGGACCTGGCGTTGCCGGCAACGACACGCCTTAGCGGACTCATGCAACATGCATTGGTCGAGCTGATACAGAGCGCACCGGAACTGGATTGGAAACAGGTGCCTTTTCTGCTGTGCCTGGCGGAACCCGAACGTCCCGGCGCCAGTGTCAGAGAGCTGGCCCAGGCCATTATCCAGAATGTATCCGCACGGCTGGGGATCCAGTTCCACCCGACCCAATCCCGAATCATCCCTTGCGGCCATGTCAGTGGGTTGCACGCCCTGCATGAAGCCAGTCGCTTGATCCGGGAGGCTCGCGCCCCTGCCTGCCTGGTGGGCGGCGTTGATTCGCTGCTCAATGCCTCGACACTCCAATGGCTGGATAGCCATCGCCGGCTGAGGACCTCGACGCACAACGACGGTCTGTTCCCCGGCGAAGCGGCCGCAGCTGTGCTGGTCCAGGCTAATCGACAACACGATACCTGCCTGGAAGTCTCTGGCCTTGGTTTTGCGCAAGAGCACGCCCCTCTGCTGTCTGGCAAACCGTTGCGAGCAGAGGGGCTGGCAACGGCTGCACGCGCAGCACTCACGCAGTCCGGGCTGGGTTACCACGAGATTGATCTACGGCTGTCCGATGTCACCGGGGAACAATACGGATTCAAGGAAATTCCATTGATGGAAGCCCGGTTGTTTCGAACAGTGAGAAAGGAAGATCAACCACTCTGGCATTGGGCAGAGGCCATGGGTGACACCGCGGCAGTTGCCGCAATCGTCCAACTGATACTCGCAGACCAGGCGTTTCGCAAAGGCTATGCACCCGGTACCACCGCGATCTGCCTGACCGGTTCCCTGGAGGGCGCACGAGCCGTTGCAATCGTGCGCGATCTGCACCGATCCGAAGGTAGGCTATGAGCTGCGACGTCTACGCAAACGGCGACGAGATCGCTTGCAAGGCCGGCGGCGGCAAGGTCATCGCGGCTTTTCCGGATGTCTGCCTGACCCCACCGCCGCCGCCCGCGGGGCCGATTCCGGTGCCGTATCCGGATACTTCGTTCTCCAAGGACATGAAGAACGGCAGCAAGACGGTAAAAATCGAAAACAAGGAGGTCATGTTAAAGAACATCTCCTTCTATAAAACCTCGCCCCTGGGCGATGAGGCCGCAACCAGAAGCCAAGGCGCCGGCGTCATCACCCACGTCATCACCGGCAAGACCTACTTTGTTTCATGGTCCATGGACGTGCTTTTCGAAGGCAAGAACGTCGATCGCCATACCGACATCACCACCTCCAATCATGCCAGCCCTGCGGCCAATGCTGCGGTGCCGATGGTCAATACCGCCAAGTACTCACCCGTGCAGCAGGATTCGAAGGTGCCGGGCAAACATAAATGTGAGTGCTGTGGCGGGGCGGCGCACTCCAAGGCGCAAGCGTCCGGGGAGTTCATGACCGAAGACGAATTCTATGACACGGCACAAAGTCCCGAGAACGCGGCGGTGCTTGCCAAAGTCCGCGCCAACCCCAAGTGCAGGCACCTTCTGCCACCCGCCGGAAAGCCACCCAGCGGATGCAATAAGTACTACAGGACCGACACGCGGGAAAAAAAGAACATTGAAAATGACTGGGCCATGAACCGGCCCGCCTACATGGAGTGGAAAGGCGTGGCTCAGGGAGACCCGGTTGCGCACAGGGTGCCCAAGGCGGCGGGAGGTTGCCCGGCCGGACAGGGAAACCTCGCGCCCACTGGCCGCAAGTGTGCCAAACTCGAAGCCGAACTGAGTACGCTTCAGGACAGACGCGCCAATAGTTTTCGAAGGGCCTAGCAATGAACACGACGCACTACAAGTACGCTCAGCGGCCTGAATTCCTGCACGACTGTTTCTATTGGAAAGGACGTGGCTACCATTACTCCAGCGCCGCGCCTGGGCAAGTATTCGCACCGGGTGGATGGCAGGACAGCGATCCCTGGATTGCACTGGCTTGTGTCCTGGAGCGCGCGAAACAGGGCGACTACAGTCATGTACCCCAACTGCGCAAATGGGTGTTGGAGCCCGATAGCGCACCCACCCTGATCTCGGCCTGCCTGGGGCTGATTGCGGATGCAGGGCTCGATTCGGACCTGGACTTTCTCGCCGAACTCATGCTTGAAGGCCCCGACTACCTGCGCATCGAGGCCTGCCTGGCGGCCCAGTGGGCGGGTGTCCTCTGGTTGATACCGTTCATGGTTGAAGCCTGGCGTTCACTTGAACGCCGGGCCGACCGGGCCGCCGTCGAGGCGAATCTTTCCAATCTCCTTGACCCCCTGGAAGGCGAACCCGAGTTCTACGCAAGCCCTCTGGACCCTATCGCCTACCGAGAAGCTGTCGATTCGCGACTTGCCCAATTGCGGACCACCTATGGCAACGACAGGTTCTCGATCCTTGCGGGCTCGCCTGTCGACATGAACCAGCAAGTCTGGCTCATGCGCAAAACCCTCACCCCCAAAGACAGCGACGACTGGATCGACTGGAGCGATTTTCTCATCTGGCGGCGCAAATTCGAGGTGTACTCCGGCGTTGATTGCTCCAGCTTTTATGGCAAGAACGGCGAGTTTCAGCCATTGAACGCCGCAGCGATCCTGGATCGATACACGGCCTCCCCCCTGCCCTTTGAAGTCGGTAAACGCTACTTCTTCGGACACCTGGTTCCATAACCGGCAGCGGAGCGCTGGAGACAGCATGGTTCCCATCGAATCGATGATCGAGCAACACGCCGAAGAAGCCAGTTTCCTTATCCTCCTGCACGACAATGCCGTGCATGCGCCGCATTACAACCTCGATGACCTCGACAGACTGGACGAACGCATCGAGGCTCATCTCGATGGCCTTCGTATCGCCGGCCCCACCGGCCTGGAGCATCTGCTGAGCCAACTGGGCCCGCACACCGTCGGCGAGATGTTTGCCAGTGCGCTACTGGCCTTCGAGTCTGCCGATGCCAAGGTGCTGACGCGGCTTAGCGGGCATTTGCGAAATGCCATGGAAACCGAGCGCGGTTATCTGATGGCCTTGGGTTGGCTGGACTGGGAGCGGATATCGCCCTGGATCGAGCGCATGCTCGCCTCGCCCGAGCCGCTGTTCCGACGCCTGGGTCTGGCAGCCTGCGGCATGCACCGACGCGATCCTGGCCCCGCACTGCTTGCCGGGCTGACCCAGGCCGACGCCTGTGTGCAGGCCCGTGCCGCTCGGACGGCCGGTGAATTGCGTCGAACTGACCTGTTGCCGAGCCTCCAGGCCCTGCGGTTTCATGAAGATCTCGCCACGCGCTTCTGGGCCAACTGGACCGCCGCGCAAATGGGCGACGAGCAAGCGCTGGAGCCCCTGCGCCATTTCGCCGAGCAGCCGGGGGAATTCCAGTACCGTGCGATCTGTGTGTTGTTGGCGTGGCAAAAACGCGAAGCCAGCATGGCCTGGATACGCCAGCGGGTTCAAAACCCCGCGCAGCGACGCGTCGGCATCCAGGCCATCGGGTTGCTGGGCGATCCTGTCAGCGTGCCGTGGCTGATCCAGCAGATGAGCGACCTGCCCTATGCCCGCATCGCCAGCGAAGCGTTCAGCCTGATCACCGGCGCAGATCTGGCGCTGATGAATCTGGAATTGCAGGACCTGCCAGACTTCGATGCCGGCCCGAACGACGACCCCAAGGATCCCAATGTCCTCATGGACCCCGATGAAAACCTGTCCTGGCCCGATTCGCATGCGATCGCAGCCTGGTGGCAGGCGCAGGGAGGCAGTTTCCAGCCAGGTATCGGTTATGTACTGGGTTTGCCGCAAGGTGAAAGCGGCTACCGGCAGGCTCTTCTCCGAGGCCAGCAACGTCAACGCATCGTAGCCGCCTGCGGCCTCGCCCGTTATCGACCGACTGAAGTACTCTTCCCCACCAGCGCGCCGGCGTGGCGGCAGATGAAGTTAGCGCTGTAGCCGTTAATGACCCGATCATTGTGCTGGTCCGGCAAACAACGCTGCACATTAGCTGCGCGCTCTGTATCTGTATCCCACGTAGCCATCACCGCCTCAGCCTGGTCCGGAGCATTGCCTCAACGCTGCCGCCGATACATACCGGTCAAGACGTCTTGGTCATCCGTCGCTTCGGTGTAGCCGATCACTGCGAAATTCTTCAGCAGCTGGATGTGATACGGGCCGTTTTTCTCCGGCGCCTGGGGCGTACGCACAATGATCAGGTTATCGCTTTCCATCGGCACGATCTGATGCTCAGTCACGCCGCCTTTCAGCGTGACGGTGAACTCCGCCACTTCACGCCCCTGGGCATCGCGTTCCGGCAGGATTTTCAGATCCAGGTCCCCGTCACGCCCCAGGGCGTCCTGGCGCATCTGATAATGACCGCTGCGCTGGTCAGGCTCGACGTTACCCAGTTTGTCGTGGTCCGGCTCACGGTCCAGAGTGTCCAGCGCAATCTTCAGTTTGCGAGCGCCGTCTTGTGCACCGCCAATCCGGATGCCAGTGGTATTGAAAGGTTGAACCTGTTCCTGGGTCAGATGCCAGATGCCAGTCTGGAGGCCATCTTCGGCGAACTCATGAAGGATGACGGGGCTGAACTCGTCTTCCCGAGATCCCACCAGCTTGATAGGTACGTCTTTGCCTTTTCTGATGTATCGCAGTTCTCCGATGACAGCCGTGCCCTGGACCTCATACCACAGTTCTATCGGGGTCTGGCTATCGAGCTTGCCGGTGAACACCAACGGGTCTTCACAGGTCGGCCCTTCCAGGCGGGTCTGTTCGTGCCACTTTTCGTCTTTCAAATTGCCGACAGTGCGCCGGACATAGCCGCCGGGCATGCTCGAGTTTTCGCCGGGCTCGCTGGGCTGGATCTGCTCCTCGGTTTCCGAATGCAGCAGGACCAGTTCCTCGCCCTGCATCTTCCAGTGCCTGACGCGATTCCAGCAGCAATCGCCCTCGGATTGCGAGAGCAGCATGCCATCCAGCGGGCTGACGGAAAACATGCCGTTGCTGCCCTCCTTCGCCAGGTCCGTCAAGGCTTGGTTGAAGACCCATTGCGATTTCTTCGGGTCTTGCAGATAGACGTCGAAACGGCCCTTGTAGTCCTTTTCCGGGTCCGTTCCGTTTCGAATCGCCAGGTCCTGGCGGCCATCGAAATTGAAGTCGTCAAAGTAAAGCAAGCTGAAGGGCCCGAGCAGCCAGGCGTTGGCCTTGCCGTTGCGATCCACCGGCACGTTGCCCGCCTGGGTCTGCAATTGCTGGAGAACCTTTAGTGTCTTGCTGTCGCGAATGGTGATGACCCCTGGCGCCAGTTGCTTGGGGTCCTCAGGGGGCTGCGGGAACAGCACTTCAACCAGGTACTGGCCGCTGCGGTCGTTGACCGAAAACGCCCTGGGTTCGGCCATGGCCGGAGTCACCAGAAGGATCGAGAGAAACAAGCTATTGAGGAGCGAGCGCATTCAACGCGTCCTTGCTGCAACTGAGGGAGCGCAGTGTATGGGAAATGGCTGTCCGCTGCCTGCCGGCGCAAGCAAGTTCACAACCAGGCCCATGACAGATGCACTCACGTTTGCCCCCCCCGGTTACCAAAGCCCGAGCGTATAACTCACGATCAATCGGTTCTCATCCAGATCATTCCCGAAGTTCGAACGCACCGACGCGTTGCGCCATTTCACCCCCAGCCCCTTGAACGTCCCGTCCTGCACCACATAGGCAATGTCCGTGTTGCGCTCCCACTCCTTACCTTCTCCCGGTGCCGTACGTTGCACGTTGTCACCGGAAATGTAGCGGGTCATGAAGGTCAGCCCAGGCAGGCCAAGGGCGGCGAAGTTGTAGTCGTAGCGCGCTTGCCACGAGCGCTCGTCAACGTTGGCGAAGTCGCCGATCTGGACGAAGTTGACCAGGTACGGATCGCTGCGTCCGATATAGGGAAACGGGTCGTCGCCGGTCATACGCTGGTAGCCCAGGCCCAGCCCATGACCGGCGACGCTGTAAGTGAACAATGCGCCGAACGCCTGGTTGTCGAGGTCACGGAAGTTGCCGTCCTCGGTACTGCGCGAATAGCGAACGTCGCTTTTGAGTGACTGGCCAGCACCCAGGTCCAGGGTGTGTACGAATCCCAGGTAGTTCTGCTGGTAGATGTTTTCCAACTGGCCGTAGCGGTACTGCGCCGTCAGGTTGGGCAGGAACTGGTAGTCACCACCGGCAAACTGGAACCTGTCGCTGCTGCCACCGATGCGGTTAGCGGTGAAGTCCTGATAGTCCGTGGAGTCAACCACATTGATCTGGGTGAATTGCCCGGCAGTGAGCTTCAGTCGGTCGACTTCCTGTACGTTCAGCAAGCCGCCCCTGAACGTGGCAGGCAGCAGGCGCGTGTCGTTGGAACTCACCACCGGGTCCTTGATTTGCAGCGTACCCAGTTTCAGCGTGCTGTTGGAGACCCGTACCTTGGCGGTCAGGCCCAGTTCGCTGTACTGATCCTGCGAGCCGCCAGACAGGTCGGGCGGCAGCAGATTGGTGCCCGCCGTGCCGCCGCCGGAATCGAGCTTGAAACCGGCCATGCCCAAGGCATCGAGACCGAAGCCCACGGTGCCAGTGGTGTAGCCCGATTCCATCCGTAACAGGAACCCTTGGGCCCACTCTTCAGCCTTGTCCCGTGCACCTTCCTGACGGAAATCGCGATTGAAGTAAAAATTGCGTGCTTCCAGGGTGGCTTTACTGTCGGCGATGAACTCGGCATGGACGTTGGGCGCGACCATCAGACTCAAACCCAGCAGCGTGCCGACGGGAGTGAAAACACAGGGGGAAGATGTTAGCTGTCGCATGCGTGCTCCTTTTTTATGGGCGCGAACGGACACGCTTTAGAGCGTTGCGCACGCCACCTTATTGTTGTGTGAAGACGTGTTGTGTGAAGACGTTGCCGTTGGGGCTCGGTGCGGTGTCCCGTACCGTGGGGTCGGATTCTTCCGGTCGTGGTCCGACAGCGTCAAACGGGAAAAAAGCAGGATCGGGCATAAGAAAATCTGATGCGAGCGTAGGGGCGATCTGGAGCGACAATTGCACCCCTGCCCGTTGCATAACTTTTTATTGTGAGGGCCAACAGATTTCCTTGTTAGACGTCGCAGCCTGGGGTCATTAGGGTACAGGCAAACAAAAAAGCGTCGGCAAAGCCGTGGAGAAACGTCGATGAATCAACAAGCCATGCCCTTCGAGGCCATGCCCTTCGAACAACTGCAAGCGTACGACCCGGCAGCGTTGCGCCAATACATCGCCACCGGTCGATACCAGGGGCACACCAGCGGTCTGGGCCAGGGCCGGGTGCAGGCCAACATCGTGATCCTGCCCCAGGATTGGGCCAACGAATTCCTGCGTTATTGCGCCCTCAACCGTCAAGCCTGCCCCTTACTCGACGTGACCGAGCCAGGCGATCCGTTTTTTCGCAACCTCGGGGCTGCCATCGACATCCGCCACGAAGTGCCCCGGTACCGGGTCTATCGCCATGGTGAATTGAGCGCGGAGCCGGTGGACATCGCGTCGCTCTGGCAAGACGACCTGGTGGCCTTCGCCATCGGCTGCTCGTTCTCATTCGAGCAACCCCTGCTGGAAGCCGGCATTCGCCTGCGGCACATTGAGCTGGGGCGCAATGTCGCGATGTATCGCACCGACATCGACACCCGCCCCACCGCTCGCCTATCCGGCAAGCTGGTGGTGAGCATGCGGCCGATGAAAGCCGCCGATGCCATCCGGGCGGTCCAGATTACCGGGCGCATGCCCAACGTCCACGGGGCGCCGGTGCACATTGGCAATCCGTCGCTGATCGGCATCGACTCCCTGGACAACCCGGACTACGGTGATGCCGTGCCAATCCGGGCGGACGAGATCCCCGTATTCTGGGCCTGTGGCGTGACGCCTCAATCGGTGGTCCAGGCGTCCCGTCCACCGCTGTGCATCACCCATGCCCCAGGCTGCATGCTGGTGACCGACTTGTGGAACAATGACCTGTAGGTTTCGATCGGGTTCCAGACCTCAAGGGATCACCATGACCACCGCGCAGCAAGCCGTCGAACAGTACATACGCGCCAAGGACGGTAACCGTCCGCACCTGCTGGCTCACGCATTTACCGCAGAGGCCATTCTGGACATGGTCGTGCGCACAGGCTCGATCTCGTTTCCCGGTCATGTCGAAGGCCGCATGGCCATTGGCGAGGTGCTGGTCAGCCGCTTCGGGCAGGCATTCGAGAACGTGTACACGTTCTGCGTGGATGCCCCGCCACCGGCAAACGCCACGACCTTCCAGTGCAAATGGCTGGTGGCAATGTCCGACAAACAGAGCGGCGAAGCCCGCGTCGGTTGTGGGCTATACGATTGGCAGTTCAATCCGCGATCGCGACTGACCGAGCACCTGACGATCACCATCGAGCACATGAAGACCCTGCCGGCGAATGACGTGCCGGTAATCATGGCTTGGGCATCGCGGCTGGACTATCCGTGGTGCGGCGCTGAAGCGGTGGTTGGCGGGATGCCGGATTTGCGGGAGCTTCGCGAGGTGGTCCAGTTCGTGGCGACCCCGACTCCCCCCGAGCTACAGTAGCAGCGAGAAGGCTGGCGTCGAGTCACTGTGGCGAGGGAGCTTGCTCCCGCTGGGCTGCGCAGCAGACCTTGTTTGTGAGCGCTTCGCACTCAGCGGGAGCAAGCGCCCTCGCCACAGGTCCGATATGTCCCTGAAAGCGCCAAGGAACCCTAACAATGAACATCAAGTTTCTGGAAACCTTCGTCTGGGTTGCACGCCTGAGGAGCTTTCGCCTCACCGCCGAAAAAATGTTCACCACCCAGGCCTCCATTTCCAGCCGCATCGCGGCATTGGAAGATGAAATGGGCGTGCGCTTGTTCGTGCGTGATTCCAAAGGCGTGTCGCTGACCGCCGAAGGACAGCGGGTGCTGGAATACGCCGAGCGCATCATGGACACCATGCAAGGCATGAAAGCCGCGATCAAGGACCCGCGCCAGGTGCGCGGACGGATTCGCATCGGGGCAATGGACACGGTGATCCACACCTGGCTCAGCTCCCTGGTTACCCGCCTGATGGAGCGCTACCCGGCGCTGGAAATCGAGCTGTCGGCCGATACCGCGAGCAACCTGTGCTCACAGTTGGAGAAGGGTTACCAGGACATCGTTTTCCAGACCGACACCCTGCGCCTGGACAGTGTGCGCAACGCGCTGCTGGCGCGCTATCCGATGCATTGGGTGGTACGCACCGGCTCGCTCTATGACCGGCGGTACGCGTCGCTGGACGACCTGTCCCAGGAAAGGATCGTCACGTTCTCACGCAACTCGCGCCCCCACCAGGACATTCTCAATCTGTTGCACTCGGCCAACATCGTTTCGCCGCGCATCAACTGTGTGAACTCCGCATCGGCCATCACCCGTCTGGTTCGCGATGGTTTCGGCATCGGCGCCATGCCCGCAGCGCTGGTCCACGGCGAGTTGGCCCAAGGCACCTTGAAACTGCTGGAGGGCGTGCCGCTGCCCGCGGTGATGGACATCGTCGCCAGCTGGCGCACGGGTGCCGGCATGGAACGGGTGGAGGACATCGTAGGTCTGGCCCGGGACGTGGTGCATGAGTTCGTCGCGGAGCTGCCGGCCAGGTACGGTGTGGACGCAGGTTGATTTGCCTTCTCCAGCCATTCCTTTCCTCATCCGGCCACTCGGCGATCTGCGCCGCACCTGCCGCCGGCGCCCACGGCACCGGCTCACTGTAAGTGAACTGAAATATCCCCGGCCTACTCTGGCACGAGCGCACGCGGCGAACGGCTGGTTGTGCATGTCCGCCCGCTCGGGATGATCCAGGGAGTCCGCCATGAAAATCAGTGTATTCGGAAGTGGTTACGTGGGGTTGGTGCAAGCCGCCGTGTTGGCCGAGGTGGGCCACGACGTGGTGTGCATGGATGTAGACGAGCACAAGGTCGAAAGCCTGCGCCAAGGCCAGGTGAGCATTTTCGAACCGGGGTTGGCAGCGCTGGTACGGGAAGGGCTGGAGGCCGGGCGCCTGCATTTCACCAGCGACGAGCGACTGGCCGTGCAGCATGGTCCTGTCCTGTTTATCGCCGTCGGTACGCCGTCCAGGGACGACGGATCGGCCGATCTGCGGCAGGTCCTGGCCGTGGGTGAAGCCATCGCCCGCTACCGCGAGCAACCGATTATCGTGGTGGAGAAATCCACCGTGCCGGTGGGCACCGGCGACATCTTGCGGGCGCATATCGATAAACACCTGCTCAAGGCCAGTCGCCTGCTGCAATTCGATATCGTGTCCAATCCCGAATTTCTCAAGGAGGGTTCGGCGGTCGCCGATTGCCGTCGTCCGGATCGCATCGTGATCGGCTGCGAGCGCGATGAAGTGCGCGAAACCATGCGCGACCTGTACGCGCCCTTCAATCGCAATCACGACCGGGTCCTGTTCATGGACGTGCGCAGTGCCGAGCTGACCAAGTACGCCGCCAATGGGATGCTGGCGACCAAGATCAGCTTCATCAACCAGATCGCCGAGTTGGCCGAGCATCTGGGGGCCGATATCGAGTCGGTGCGCCTGGGTATCGGCGCCGATTCACGCATCGGCTATCACTTCATTTATCCAGGCTGCGGTTACGGCGGCTCATGCTTCCCCAAGGACATGCGCGCCCTCATTCATACCGCCGAACAGGCCCATTGCTCCAGTGACTTGTTGCAGGCTGTTGAATTGATCAACCGACGGCAGAAAAACAAACTTTTTGAACGCATCAACGCGTTTTACAAGGGCGATCTGCGCGGCAAGACCTTCGCCCTGTGGGGCCTGGCCTTCAAGCCGAACACCGATGACATGCGCGATGCACCAAGCCGTACGCTCCTGGAATCACTCTGGGCGGCGGGTGCCAGCGTCCGGGCCTTCGACCCGGAGGCGATGCAGCAGACGCAACGACTCTACCCCAATGAGTCGCGGCTGATTCTGATGGGCACGCCGGAATCGGTGTTGCCGGGGGCCGATGCGCTGGTCATCTGCACTGAATGGCAGGCCTTCAAGGCGCCGGATTTCAACCTGATGCACGAGCGGCTCAAGGCTGCGGTCATATTCGACGGTCGCAACCTCTATGACCCGGAACGCATGGCGGCCATGGGATTCACGTACTTCCCGATGGGCCGGGGGCAATCGTGCAACTTGCCGATCGCTCAACAAGCCTGGTATCCGGCCCGAAGCGCGTGAGCGGCTTACTGCAAAATTAATGCACTCAACCAGCATTAATATGAATTTGTAAGCCAAGTGGCGGATCGGCAAACTGTCGCCGTTCCTCCCCCAACTGTTGGAACACTTAAAGGGCTTTCAGGGATTCTCCCGTAAGCCCCTTTTTTTGTTCGGTTTTTGGATAATCGCTTAATGTTTTCTCGCTGGATTCCCGCTGCAATCAATACCCGTCCCACTGAATGGAGTCGCGCTGCCATCGGCATGGCGCTAGGGACAATGTTCGGTGTCTGGCTGTGCAGCCAGGTATTCGGCCTGGAGGTGGCCCAACACCTGATCGGTCCTCTTGGCGCCTCGGCGGTGCTGCTGTTCGCCGTCTCGTCGGGCGCCCTCGCCCAACCCTGGTCGATTTTCGGCGGCTACCTGTGCGCCTCCGTCGTGGCGGTGCTGGTGGCCCACGTGCTGGGCCGCACGTTGGGCAGCGCCTGCCTGGCCGCCGGCATGGCACTGATATTGATGTGCTGGCTGCGCTGCCTGCATCCGCCGGCAGGCGCCGTTGCGGCGACCATGGTGCTGGCGGATCCGTCCATTATTGCCCTGGACTGGCTGGCCGTCGGCGCCACCCTGCTGGCCGGCACCGGCCTGCTCGCCTTCGCCCTGGCCTACAACAACCTGACCCGGGTGCGTTATCCAAAGCGTGCCAGCGAGCCGGTGGCCGTCATTCCGGCCGACCACCCTCCCGTCGATCGCCAGGCGATCACCGCTCAAGACTTGAAACTGGCCTTGGCGGAGATGGAGGCGTTTTTCGACGTGACGCCTGAAGATCTCGAGCAGTTGATCCACACCAGCGAGCGCTATGCCAAGCGTCGCAGCATCGCGGAGGTACTTTCGAGTCGCGGTTGATCCTGTGGCTGCTATAAATATGCAGAAAGGACCTGCATGTATGCCGGTTGTGCTGTGCAAATTTGCACTGGTACGATCACGGCCGTACAGGCGCGATCACCATTGATAAAAAACAATAAAAGCAGGGAGTTAGCGATGACTGCTCAGGTTTCATCCCAAGCCTCTGGAACGGTCGAAACCGTGGGCTACGAAGTGTTGGTCGACATCCGCAATCACATCGGCCATCTGACCCTGAACCGCCCCGCCGGCCTCAATGCTCTCACGCTGGGCATGGTGCGCAGCCTGCAGCGGCAACTCGATGCCTGGGCGCTCGATCCGCAGATCCACGCGGTGGTCCTGCGGGGAGCCGGCGACAAGGCGTTCTGCGCCGGCGGAGACATCCGTTCGCTGTACGACAGCCACCTTCAAGGTGACACGCTGCACGAGGCGTTCTTCGTCGAGGAATACGCCCTCGACCTGACGATCCACCACTACCGCAAACCCGTCCTCGCCCTGATGGACGGCTTCGTACTGGGCGGCGGCATGGGCCTGGTGCAAGGCGCCGATCTGCGAGTGGTGACCGAGCGCAGCCGCCTGGGCATGCCGGAAGTGGGTATCGGCTACTTCCCGGATGTGGGAGGCAGCTACTTTTTACCCAGGGTGCCCGGTGAACTGGGTATCTACCTGGGCGTCAGCGGCGTGCAGATCCGCGCCGCCGACGCGCTGTATTGCGGCCTGGCCGACTGGTACGTGGACAGTGACAAACTCCAGCAGTTGGATGAGCGTCTCGACCGACTGCAATGGCACGACACGCCGCTCAAGGACCTGCAAGGCCTACTGGCGAAACTGGGCGTCCAGCAACTTCCCGAGCCGCCGCTGGCCGACCTGCGCCCGGCCATCGATCACTTCTTCGCCCTGCCCGACCTTCCGAGCATCATCGAGCAGTTGCGCCAGGTCACGGTTGCCGACAGCCACGAATGGGCGCTCAAGACCGCTGACCTGCTGCGAACCCGTTCCCCGCTGGCCATGGCCGTGACACTGGAGATGTTGCGTCGTGGCCGGCACCTGAGCCTGGAACACTGTTTTGCCCTGGAGCTGCACCTGGACCGGCAATGGTTCGAACGCGGCGACCTGATCGAAGGGGTGCGCGCCTTGCTGATCGATAAAGACAAGAACCCGCGCTGGAACCCGCCTACCCTGGAGGCGCTGGACGCCGGCCATGTGGCGAGCTTCTTCGACGGCTTCGACGACCACGGGAACTGAACCATGCAAGACCTCGAACTGACCGAAGAACAGATAATGATCCGCGACATGGCCCGGGACTTCGCCCGCGGTGAAATCGCGCCCCACGCCCAGACTTGGGAAAAGGCCGGCTGGATAGATGACAGCCTGGTGGCAAAGATGGGCGACTTGGGGCTGCTGGGCATGGTGGTGCCGGAAGAATGGGGCGGCACTTATGTCGACTACGTCGCCTATGCCTTGGCGGTGGAAGAGATTTCCGCAGGAGATGGTGCTACCGGGGCGCTGATGAGCATTCACAACTCGGTGGGCTGCGGTCCGGTGCTCAACTATGGCACCGATGAACAGAAACAGACCTGGCTGGCGGATCTCGCCAGTGGACAGGCGATTGGCTGTTTCTGCCTGACCGAGCCCCAGGCCGGTTCCGAAGCGCACAACCTGCGCACCCGTGCCGAACTGCGGGACGGTCAGTGGGTCATCAACGGTGCCAAGCAGTTCGTCAGCAACGGCAAGCGAGCAAAGCTGGCGATTGTATTTGCGGTGACCGATCCGGAGCTGGGCAAGAAAGGTATTTCGGCGTTCCTGGTGCCCACCGATACACCGGGTTTCATCGTTGATCGCACCGAACACAAGATGGGCATCCGCGCCTCGGACACCTGCGCGGTAACCCTGACCAACTGCTGCATTCCCGAAGCCAACCTGCTGGGCGCGCGGGGCAAAGGCCTGGCAATCGCCCTCTCCAACCTGGAAGGCGGCCGCATCGGCATCGCCGCCCAGGCCTTGGGCATTGCCCGTGCCGCGTTCGAAGCGGCGCTGGCCTACTCGCGGGACCGGGTGCAGTTCGACAAACCGATCAACGAGCACCAGAGCATCGCCAACCTGCTGGCCGACATGCACACCCGCCTGAACGCCACCCGCTTGCTCATCCTTCACGCCGCCCGGCTGCGCAGCGCCGGCAAGCCGTGCCTGTCCGAAGCCTCCCAGGCCAAGCTGTTCGCCTCGGAAATGGCCGAGAAGGTCTGCTCCTCGGCCATCCAGATCCATGGCGGGTACGGTTACCTGGAGGACTACCCGGTGGAGCGCTACTATCGCGATGCGCGGATCACTCAGATCTACGAAGGATCGAGCGAGATCCAGCGCATGGTCATCGCCCGGGAGCTCAAGCACTATCTGGTGTGATGGCTTGAAACGCATCGCGAGCAAGCCCACTCCCATAGGTTCTGTTTCGTGCACAAATGCACTGTGCACCCCAGGACCAATGTGGGAGCGGGCTTGCTCGCGATGGCGGTGTATCAGTCAATGAGATGTTGAGCGAACCGGCCTCATCGCGAGCAGGCTCGCTCCCACAGGTTCTGTGTCGTGCATAAATGCAGCGTGCACCTCAAATCCAATGTGGGAGCGAGCCTGCTCGCGATGGCGTCAGTGACGGCCGGGTTACTTGTCCTGGAACTCAGGCGAACGCTTGGCCACGAATGCGGCCATGCCCTCTTTCTGATCTTGCGTGGCAAACGCTGCGTGGAACACCCGACGTTCGAAACGCACGCCTTCGGACAGGCTGACTTCAAAGGCGCGGTTGACGCTTTCCTTGACCATCATGCTGATCGGCACCGATTTGGAGGCAATCAGCGCCGCGGTTTTCAGCGCGTCGTCCAACAGCTCATCCGCCGGTACGATCCGCGCCACGATGCCGCAACGCTCGGCCTCCACCGCGTCGATGAAGCGCCCGGTCAGGCACATTTCCATGGCCTTGGCCTTGCCCACCGCCCGCGTCAGGCGCTGGGTGCCGCCCATGCCTGGGAGCACGCCGAGGTTGATCTCCGGCTGGCCGAACTTGGCATTGTCGCCCGCCAGGATGAAATCGCACATCAAGGCCAGTTCACAGCCACCGCCCAAGGCGAAGCCGTTCACCGCCGCAATGATCGGTTTGCGGCGGTTGGCCACGCGATCGCTGTCGCTGAACAAATCATCCAGATAAATCCGCGGATAGGTCAGCTCGGCCATTTCCTTGATGTCGGCACCGGCTGCGAAAGCCTTTTTCGAGCCAGTCAGCACGATGCAACCAATCTTCGGATCGGCCTCCAGGCTGTCCAGCGCCTGGTTCAACTCGCTGACGATCTGAGCGTTCAAGGCATTCAGTGCCTGGGGCCGGTTCAGGGTAATCAGCCCGACGCGGTCCTTGATCTCCAATAAAATCGTTTCGTAACTCATGAGGACTCCTGTTCAAAGATTGCGCGAGATGACCATGCGCTGGATATCGCTGGTGCCTTCGTAGATCTGGCAGACCCGCACGTCGCGGTAGATACGCTCCAGCGGGAAGTCATTGAGATAACCGTATCCGCCCAACGTTTGCAACGCCATGGAACAGACCTTTTCGGCCATTTCCGAGGCGAACAGTTTCGCCATGGAGGCTTCCACCAGCGCCGGCTGGCCGTTGTCTCGCAGGGCGGCGGCGTAATGCACCATTTGCCGGGCCACGGCGATCTGCGTCGCCATGTCCGCCAGGCGGAACGCCACCGCCTGATGCTCGATGATCGCCTTGCCGAAACTTTCCCGCTCACGGGCGTAGTCCCGGGCCGCCTCGAACGCCGCACGGGCCATGCCCACCGATTGCGCCGCGATGCCGACTCGTCCGCCCTCCAGGTTGGCCAGGGCGATTCTGTAGCCCTCGCCCTCCTCGCCGAGCCGATTGGCTACCGGCACCTTCACATCCTCGAAGAGGATCTGACATGTGTCGGAAGCGTGTTGGCCGAGTTTCTCCTCAACCCGGGCCACACTGTAGCCCGGTGAATCGGTCGGCACGATGAAAGCACTGATGCCACGCTTGCCGGCACCTGGATCCGTGACGGCAAACACAATCACCACACCGGCATTCTGCCCCGAGGTGATGAACTGCTTGCAGCCGTTGAGCACGTAATGTTCGCCCTCCCGCCGGGCACGGGTCTTTAGGCTGCTGGCGTCCGATCCGGCCTGGGGTTCGGTCAGGGCGAAGGCACCAAGCATTGCACCGCTGGCCAGGGGCGTGAGGAAGCGGGCTTTTTGCTCATCGTGGCCGAACTTGAGGATCGGCACACAGCCCACCGAGTTGTGCACACTCATGATGGTCGAGCACGCCCCATCGCCCGCGGCGATTTCTTCCAGAGCCATGGCGTAGGCCAGGTAGCCGGTGTCGCAACCGCCCCACTGTTCCGGCACGAGCATGCCGAAAAAACCCAGCTCGCCCATTTTGGCGATCGCCTCCCTGGGGAAACGGTGCTCGCGGTCCCACTCGGCGGCGAACGGTTTCAAGCGTTCCTGGGCGAATTGCCGGGCCGCTTCGCTGATTTGCGTCTGTTCTTCAGTTGCAAGCATGGTGAGTCCTTAATACAGGCATTCGACAGCCATGGCCGTGGCTTCGCCGCCGCCGATGCAAATCGCCGCGACGCCGCGCTTGAGACCTTTCTGGCGCAAGGCCGAGAGCAGCGTCACCAGAATCCGCGCGCCGGATGCACCGATCGGGTGGCCCAAGGCGCACGCGCCGCCGTGAATGTTGACCTTGTCGTGGGGGATTTCCAGCTTGCCCATGGTCACCAGGCCAACCACCGCGAACGCTTCGTTGACCTCGAACAGATCGACCTCATCCAATGACCAACCGGTCTTTTGCATGAGCTTTTTCACGGCCCCGACCGGTGCGGTGGGAAACAGGCTCGGCGTGTCGGCAAACGCCGCGTGACCGTGGATCACCGCCAGCGGTTTCAAACCGCGCTCGGTGGCCTGGCTCTGGCGCATCAGTACCAGCGCAGCGGCACCATCGGAAATGGAGCTGGAGTTGGCCGCGGTCACCGTACCGCCTTCACGGAACGCCGGCTTGAGGGAGGCGATCTTGTCGATCCGAGCCTTGGGCGGCTGTTCGTCGTGGCGCACGATCACCTGTTCCTTGCCCACCATTACCTGCAGCGGCACGATCTCGGCGTCGAAACTGCCGTCCTCGATGGCCTTCTGAGCGCGGGTGGTGGATGCAATGGCAAAGGCATCCTGGGCTTCGCGGCCCAAGCCATTGGCCTGGGCACAGTCCTCGGCAAAGGTGCCCATCAGGCGGCCCTTGTCATAAGCATCTTCGAGGCCGTCCAGGAACATATGATCCAGCACCTTGCCGTGGCCCATGCGCAAACCGGCGCGGGCACGATCGAGCAGGTACGGGGCGTTTGACATGCTTTCCATGCCGCCCGCCACCACCACTTCGGCGCTGCCGGCAACGAGCATGTCATGGGCGAGGATCGCCGCTTCCATGCCCGAACCGCACATCTTGTTGAGGGTGGTGCAGCGCGTCGATTTATCCAGGCCCGCGCCCAGAGCAGCCTGACGCGCCGGGGCCTGGCCCTGCCCGGCCGCGAGCACGCAACCGAACAGTACCTCTTCAACTGAGCCGGCGCCGATACCGGCACGCTCTACCGCTGCCTTGATAGCGGCGGCCCCCAGTTGCGGGGCGGTAAGGCTCTTGAGTTCCCCCTGGAAACCGCCCATGGGGGTACGGACGGCGCTGACAATGACAATCGGATCGTGGGACATGGATGAGTCCTCCTTCATTTAGCGGCCATGCGCAAGGCACCGTCGAGACGGATCACCTCGCCGTTGAGCATGCTGTTTTCAATAATATGCCGGACCAGCGCCGCATATTCGTCAGGCTTGCCCAGGCGCGGCGGGAACGGCACGCCGGCGGCCAGGGAATCGCGCACTTCAGGCGTCATGCCGGCCATCATCGGGGTTTCGAAGATGCCGGGGGCGATGGTCATTACACGGATGCCATGGCGGGCCAGTTCCCGGGCCGCTGGCAAGGTCAGGCTGGCGATGGCGCCTTTGGACGCCGAATAGGCGGCCTGGCCGATCTGGCCGTCGAACGCCGCCACCGACGCGGTATTGATGATGACCCCACGTTCGCCGTCGGCGTTGGCCTCGGTTTCGGCAATGGCCGCCGCCGCCAGGCGCAACAGGTTGAAACTGCCGATCAGGTTGACGTTGATCACTTGGCTGAAGCTGGCCAGGGCATGGGGGCCGTTTTTGCCAAGGATCTTCTCGCCACGCACGATGCCGGCACAGTTCACCAGGCCATTCAGGCCGCCGAACGCCTCGACCGTCGCCTTGATCGCCGCTTCGGCCGCCGCCTCGTTGCTGATGTCCGCCACTACGCTATGGCAGCCGAGGCGCTGCGCCTGGGCGGCCACGGCTTCGGCGTTGAGGTCCAGCAACATGACCTTGGCACCGGCCTTGACCAGCATTTCACCGGTGGCCGCGCCGAGGCCTGAAGCGCCGCCGCTGACGAGAAAAATTCTGTTGTCGATCTGCATGATGATTTCCTTGGGTTCAAGCTGAAGCTTTGTAAGCCGAGGCCTCTTGCGCCTTGGCGATTTCCTGGTTGCGCAAGATAAAGCGCTGCAATTTGCCGCTCGGGGTCTTGGGCAAATCACTGACAAATTCAATTTCCCGGGGATAAGCATGGGCGGCCAGGCGCTTGCGCACGTACAAACGCAACTCTTCAGCCAACTGCGGCGAGTCGCGGTAAAGGGCGCTGAGCACCACAAAGGCCTTCACCAGCTCGGTACGCTCCGGATCGGGCTTGCCGATCACTGCCGCCTCGACCACCGCCGGATGCTCGATCAACGCGCTTTCTACGTCGAACGGGCCGACGCGATAGCCTGAGGTGGTGATTACATCATCGCTGCGACCGACGAAGCTGATACTGCCGTCCGGATTGAGCTCCACGGTATCGCCGCTCAGGTAGTAATCGCCCACGAACGCCTTGGTCGGTCCACCTTCGTAGCCGGCAAACCAGCACATCGGTGACTGGCTGCGATCCACCGCGAGAATGCCCGGTTGGCCTACGCCCAATTCCCGATGATGTTCGTCCAGCACCACGATCCGATGACCTGGCGAAGCGAAACCGGCCGCGCCCAAGTGCACCGGATGCTCCAGCCCGTGGTGGTTGCACAGCACCATGCCCAGCTCGGTCTGGCCGTAGTGATCGTGGATCACTACGTCCAGGTTGTCGGCAAACCAGCGGATCACTTCCGGGTTCAACGGTTCACCGGCGCTGCTGACAATGCGCAACTTGCCCTTGATCGACCGGGCGAACGGCTCACCGCCGGCAATCAGCAAGCGATACGCCGTGGGTGAGCCGGTCAGATTGGTGATGCCGTATTTGTTGATCACCCGGCAGGTGCTTTCCAGGGTGAACGGGCCATCGTAGAAGGTGATGGGATGCCCCATTGCCAGCGGCCCGGTCACGCCAAAATAGATGCCATAGGCCCAACCCGGGTCGGCGACGTTCCAGAACGCATCCTCGGGACGCAGGTCCACGGCATCACGGATGTAGCTCTGGAACGCAACGATGGCCTTGAGCGGCACCGACAGCGCCTTGGCAGGTCCGGTGGTGCCGGAGGTGAACATCAGCAGGAACGGGTCCTCGCCGGTCAGCATCACCGGTTCGCAACGGGCCTCGTGATTCGCTACTTCAGCCCAGAAACTGTAGTCACCACGAACGATGCCCTGGCCTTTTTCACCAGCGACGGTCACGACGGCCGGGCAACCGGCAACGTCGTCGAGTTTGGAGCGGTTGACCGCATCGGTGACCACCAGCCGCGCCCCGGAACTGCCCAGGCGATGCTCGATGGCCTTGGGTCCGAAGGCCGTGAACAAAGGTTGATACACCGCGCCGATGCGCCAGGTAGCGAGTACCACGATCAGCAACTCGGCCGTGCGCGGCAACAGACCGGCGACCCTGTCGCCCTTGCCCACGCCTTGGGCACGCAGGAAATTGGCGAAGCGTGCGGCGTTGTCCTGCAACTCACGATAAGTCCAGATCGCGTCGCTGCCGTCCCGGCCCTCCCAGAACAAGGCGATGCGCCCGGGCAGCGCATGCCGGTCGCAACATTCGACGCAGGCATTGAGCGCTTCGAGCGAGCCGTGCAGCGCGGCAGTGACGGTGTTCAGGTAATCGAACTGCGAGATGACGGACGAATAGTCGCGCATGACCAGAATCCCTTTTACTTGTTATTGGTTGAGGGCACCGTAAACAGCAGGGGAAATACTCGCGCCGAAGCAGATGCGCGGCAATGGTCAAAGCCTTCAAGTTGCCTGACTGGTTTGGCCATGGTTTGCAGAGCTTCTGCCCGCGGAGGCGCTATCGAGCGCAGCGGCCTGGATGGAAACCGAACGCATATCGATCCACCGGGCCTGCCGCTGCCTATCCGAATTCGAAGCTTGCGCCTGGCAAATGATCTATACCTTCAGAATCCCCCAGAAAGCCAGGGCGACGATATTGACGTGACAGGATGGTGCCGTTGCAGCGGATCCGGCCGGATCGCTGCTTCATATAAGAAACCGGCCTGTAGACGTTGTATCCGGCGCCCGTATGCACGGATCGGCACATCACTTTCAATGCCGGAAGTATCGTCCATGAGCCCGACCACTCGCGTTTTGCATTTCGCCACTAAAGGGCTTCACCGGCTTTTTCTGTTGCTGGCGCTGCTGGCGGCCCATGGGGCGAACGCTGAAGCGCCAGTCGTTGAGCTGCACATCCTCGACGCGCCCCCCTTGACGTTTGTCGATGATCCCCGAGGGCATGGCATCGTCGGTGATGTCGCGGTGGCAGCCATGACCAGGGCCGGGTATACCGTGAAGATCCACGTGCTTCCCTGGGCCAGGGCCCAGAAACATGTGAGTGAAGACCATGACCATCTGATCACCCCGCTGTCGCGCATACCCGGGCGTGAAGACCACTTCACCTGGATCGCCTCGATCATGCCCATGGAGCGCGCCTTCTTCAGCCTCGACCGGCAAGTGGACAGTTTTGCCCAGGCGAAAGACAGCTTTCGCAAGATCGGCGTCGGTCTGGGCAGTGCCCAAGAAGAAATCCTGCGCACCCAAGGGTTCAGCGATGAGCAGATCTACCCACTGGCAATCGGAGACAATCCGGCGCAGATGCTCCTGATGGGCCGCATCGATGCCTGGTTCAACGGCGTCCCGGAAAGCCGCTACATCTGGCCGAAAGTGTCCAAACGCAAGCTGCTGATGAGCCCGGTGGGCAGTAACGCCGACCTGTACCTGGCTTGCTCCAGGCAGTGCTCCGCGAAAATGGTCGAGGACCTGCGCGAGGCGGTTGAGTCGCTTCGCAAGGATGGCTCGGTCAAACGCATCCGTGACCTTTATTTGTCGGAATGAAGGGGCTCAGTAATGATGGCGGTCATACTCAAATCATCAATCTGATTGATAGCCCCCTAACAAAAGCTCCTCCTCATGCGGGCTCGTCGATGGCTTATATCATTCCGGATGATAGTTACCTTTGTTTCATTCGATTCGTTCCGCCGCTTCGCGCCACGCATCATCCGCCCATTCTCAATACATTGGCGGATGCTATCCATGGACCATTCACTTCCACAACAGTCACTCTCAAAACTGCGTTTTCCCCTCGCGCTGCTGGCGGTGCTGGTGATGAGCGCCTGCGGCAAGACCCCAGACACCGCCGCCTCGATGCCGCCAGCTAAAGTCAGCGTGGCCAAAGTACTGGAGCAGCCAGTCAACGAATGGGATGAGTTCACCGGTCGCCTCGAAGCCCCGGAAACCGTCGAGATCCGTCCTCGCGTGTCGGGGCAGATCGACGAAGTGGCCTTTACCGAAGGTGCATTGGTCAAGAAAGGCGACCTGCTGTTCCAGATCGACCCACGCCCGTTCCAGGCTGAAGTCCGTCGCCTGGAAGCGCAGTTGGCCCAGGCCCGTGCCACCGCGACTCGCAGCGAGAACGAAGCCCAGCGCGGCGAGCGCCTGCGTCAGAGCAATGCCATTTCCGCCGAATTGGCCGACTCGCGCACCACCGCCGCCCAGGAAGCCCGTGCTGCCGTCGCCGCGATCCAGGCGCAACTGGACCTGGCCAAGCTGAACCTGAGCTTCACTCGCGTCACCTCGCCCATCAGTGGTCGCGTCAGTCGCGCGCAAATCACCGCCGGCAATCTGGTGACCGCCGACACCACGACGCTCACCAGCGTGGTCTCCACCGACAAGGTCTACGCCTACTTCGACGCCGACGAGCGGGTCTTCCTCAAGTACACCCAACTCGCCCGCCAGGGCCAGCGCGGCCAGGCCACGCCGGTGTACATGGGCCTGTCCAACGAAGATGGCAACCCACACCTGGGCCAGATGAACTTCATCGACAACCAGGTCAATCCGCAGACCGGCACCATTCGCGGTCGCGCCGTGTTCGACAACAAGGACGGCGCCTACACCCCAGGCTTGTACGCTCGCCTGAAGCTGGTGGGCAGCGGCACCTACTCCGCCGTGCTGATCAACGACGAAGCGGTGGGCACCGACCTGGGCAAGAAATTCGTGCTGGTAATGGACGCCGAGAACAAGCCGGCCTACCGCGCCGTCGAGCTCGGGCCGAAGATCGAAGGCCTGCGCATCGTGCGTAGCGGCTTGAACAAGGACGACACCATCATCGTCAAGGGACTGCAACGGGCGCGTCCTGGTTCGCCGGTCACGCCTGAGACGGTTCCAATGGCCAGCGAAGAGACCCTCGCGGCCCTGGCACAACAACGCAAAGCGCTCGAAGCCAGCAACCTGCCGCAAGTCGCGCCTTCCAAGGCGGCGTCCAGCTCGGCAGGCAAACTGGCCGCTGCGACCCCACGCGGTTAAGGGACTGAATCCAAGATGAAATTTTCCCAGTTCTTCATTTCGCGGCCGATCTTCGCAGCGGTGCTTTCGCTGCTGATCCTGATCGCCGGCGCTATCTCGCTGTTCCAGCTACCGATCAGCGAATACCCGGAAGTCGTACCGCCGACCGTGGTCGTGCGCGCCAACTTCCCCGGCGCCAACCCCAAGGTCATCGGCGAAACCGTGGCCGCGCCCCTGGAACAGGCCATCACCGGCGTCGAGAACATGCTGTACATGTCCTCGCAATCCACCGCTGACGGCAAGATCACCCTGACCATCACCTTCGCCCTGGGCACCGACCTGGACAACGCCCAAGTGCAGGTGCAGAACCGCGTCACCCGCACCGAGCCCAAGCTGCCGGAAGAAGTGACCCGGATCGGTATCACGGTGGACAAGGCCTCGCCCGACCTGACCATGGTCGTGCACTTGACCTCGCCGGACAAACGCTACGACATGCTCTACCTGTCCAACTACGCCCTGCTCAACATCAAGGATGAGCTGGCGCGCCTGGGCGGCGTGGGTGATGTGCAACTGTTCGGCATGGGCGACTACTCCCTGCGGGTCTGGCTGGATCCGAACAAGACCGCTTCGCGCAACCTGACCGCCACCGACGTGGTCACGGCTATCCGCGAGCAGAACCGCCAGGTCGCGGCCGGTGCGCTGGGTGCGCCCCCAGCGCCGAATGCCCAGGCGTTCCAGCTGTCGATCAACACCCAGGGTCGCCTGGTCAATGAAGAAGAGTTCGAGAACATCATCATCCGCTCCGGTGCCAACGGCGAAATCACGCGCCTGAAGGACATCGCCCGGGTCGAGTTGGGATCGAGCCAATATGCCCTGCGTTCGCTGCTGGACAACCAGCCGGCGGTGGCGATCCCGATCTTCCAACGCCCGGGTTCCAACGCCATCCAGATCTCCAATGACGTTCGCGCCAAGATGGATGAGCTGAAGAAAGGCTTCCCGGCCGGCATGGACTACAGCATCGTCTATGACCCGACGATCTTCGTGCGCGGCTCGATCGAAGCGGTGGTCCACACCCTGTTCGAAGCGCTGATCCTCGTGGTGCTGGTGGTAATCCTGTTCCTGCAAACCTGGCGCGCCTCGATCATCCCACTGGTGGCAGTGCCGGTCTCGCTGATCGGTACGTTTGCGGTGATGCACCTGTTCGGCTTCTCACTCAACGCCCTCTCGCTCTTCGGGTTGGTGTTGGCCATTGGTATCGTGGTGGACGACGCCATCGTGGTGGTGGAGAACGTCGAGCGGAACATCGAGCTGGGACTGGTCCCGGTGGAGGCCACCAAAAAGGCGATGGGCGAAGTCACCGGGCCGATCATCGCCACCGCCCTGGTGCTGTGCGCCGTGTTCGTACCGGCGGCCTTCATCAGCGGCTTGACCGGGCAGTTCTATAAGCAGTTTGCCTTGACCATCGCGATTTCCACGGTGATCTCGGCGATCAACTCCCTGACCCTGTCCCCTGCCCTGGCCGCTGTGTTGCTCAAAGGCCACGATGCGCCCAAGGACCGTTTCTCGCGGTTCCTGGACCGGATCCTCGGTGGTTGGCTGTTCCGTCCGTTCAACCGTTTCTTCGAACGCGCCAGTCATGGCTATGTCGGCACGGTTGCCCGCGTGATCCGCAGCAGCGGCATCGCCCTGTTCGTCTACGCCGGACTGATGGTATTGACCTTCTTCGGCTTCTCCACCACGCCGACCGGGTTCGTACCCGGCCAGGACAAGCAATACCTGGTGGCCTTTGCACAACTGCCGGACGCCGCGAGCCTGGACCGCACCGAGGACGTGATCAAGCGCATGTCCGACCTGGCCCTCAAGCAACCGGGCGTTGAAAGCGCCGTGGCGTTCCCGGGCCTGTCGATCAACGGCTTCACCAACAGCCCGAACGCCGGCATCGTCTTCGTGACCCTCAAGCCTTTCGACGAGCGCAAGGACCCGAGCCAATCGGCCGGCGCCATCGCCGGGGCCTTGAACGGCCAGTACTCGCAGATCCAGGAAGCCTACATGGCGATCTTCCCGCCGCCGCCGGTACAGGGCCTGGGCACGATTGGTGGTTTCCGCCTGCAGATCGAAGACCGGGGCAACCTGGGCTACGACGAGCTGTACAAAGAAACCATGAACATCATCACCAAGAGCCGCAGCGTGCCGGAACTGGCCGGACTGTTCACCAGCTATACGGTGAACGTGCCGCAGGTCGATGCCGCCATCGACCGTGAGAAAGCCAAGACCCACGGCGTGGCCGTCAGCGACATCTTCGACACCCTGCAGATCTACCTGGGTTCGTTGTATGCCAACGACTTTAACCGCTTTGGCCGCACTTATCAGGTCAACGTCCAGGCCGAGCAACAGTTCCGCCTCGAATCGGACCAGATCGGCCAGCTCAAGGTGCGCAACAACCGTGGCGAGATGATCCCGCTGGCGACCTTCATCAAGGTCAGTGACACCTCAGGGCCGGATCGCGTGATGCACTACAACGGCTTCATCACCGCCGAGATCAACGGCGCCGCCGCCCCGGGCTACAGCTCCGGCCAGGCCGAGAAAGCCATCGAGAAACTGCTCAAGGAAGAACTGCCCAACGGCATGACCTACGAATGGACCGACCTGACCTACCAGCAGATTCTGTCCGGCAACACCGCGCTGTTCGTGTTCCCGCTCTGTGTGCTGCTGGCATTCCTGGTACTGGCGGCGCAGTACGAAAGCTGGAGCTTGCCGCTGGCGGTCATCCTGATCGTACCGATGACCCTGCTGTCGGCGATCACCGGGGTGATTCTGTCCGGTAGCGACAACAACATCTTTACCCAGATCGGCCTGATCGTACTGGTGGGACTTGCCTGTAAGAACGCGATCCTGATCGTCGAGTTCGCCAAGGATAAACAGCTCGAAGGCCTGAACCCGCTGGCAGCGGTCCTGGAAGCCTGCCGCCTGCGTCTGCGGCCGATCCTGATGACCTCCTTCGCGTTCATCATGGGCGTGGTGCCCCTGGTGTTCTCCAGCGGCGCCGGTGCCGAAATGCGTCATGCCATGGGCGTGGCGGTGTTCTCCGGGATGCTCGGGGTGACCTTCTTCGGTCTGCTGCTGACACCGGTGTTCTATGTGCTGATCCGTAACTTCGTCGAACGCAGTGAGGCCCGCAAAGCGGCCCGGGCTTTGAAACTGGAGGCGCAACAATGAGTTTGAAAGCGTTCGTGCCGAGCCTTCTGGTACTGGCCTTAAGCGCCTGTGCAGTAGGCCCGGACTACAAGGCACCGCAAACGGAGGCGGCGAATATCACCACCGCCGCCGACGGTGCCGCCGGCCAGAAGAATTTCGACCGGGCCCGTTTCGAAGGCGTGTGGTGGCAGCAGTTCGACGATCCGACGCTCAATGCGTTGGTGACCCGTTCGCTGGAGGGCAACCGCGAGTTGCGCGTAGCCTTTGCCCGTCTGCGAGCAGCCCGGGCGATTCGCGATGACGCCAGCAATGACGCCATGCCGACCATCACCAGTCGTGCCAGCAGCGAACTGGGCAAGGGCCAGAATCCGATGGGCCAGAACGACGACCGGGTCAACACCGAGCGTTACGACCTGGGCCTGGACATGGCCTGGGAGCTGGACCTGTTCGGACGCATCCAGCGCAACCTGGAAGCTACTGACGCCGATCAGCAGGCAGCCGAGGCCGATCTTTACCAATTGCAAGTGACGATGATCGCTGAACTGGTGGACGCCTACGGTCAACTGCGCGGTGCGCAACTGCGGGAAAAAATCGCCCTGGCGAACCTGAAGAACCAGCAGGATTCGCGCAAGATCACCGAAAGCCTGCGCGACGCCGGCGTCGGCGATCAACTGGATGTGGTTCGCGCCGATGCACGCCTGGCCTCGGTAGAAGCCAGCGTGCCGCAGTTGCAGGCCGAGCAGGTGCGCCAGCGTAACCGCATTGCCACGTTGCTGGGTGAGCGCCCGGACAGACTGAGCGTGGACCTGAGCCCGAAAGCACTGCCGGCCATTGCCAAGGCCTTGCCTATCGGCGATCCGGGTGAGCTGCTGCAACGCCGTCCGGACATTCTCAGTGCCGAACGGCAACTGGCGGCCGCGACAGCACGGATAGGCGTGGCCAAGGCCGACCTGTTCCCGCGGGTCAGCTTGAGCGGCTTCCTGGGCTTCACCGCCGGGCGTGGTTCGCAGATCGGTTCCTCGGCGGCCAATGCCTGGGCGCTGGGCCCGAGCATTACCTGGGCAGCCTTCGACCTGGGCAGCGTCCGAGCCCGCTTGCGCGGTGCCAATGCCGAGGCGGATGGCGCCCTGGCGACCTACGAGCAGCAAGTGTTGCTAGCGTTGGAAGAATCGGAAAACGCCTTCAGTGACTATGGCAAACGTCAGCAACGGCTGATCTCGCTGATCCGCCAGAGCGAATCGAGCCGCGCCGCCGCCGACCTGGCCGAGATTCGCTACCGCGAAGGCACCGTGGATTTCCTCGTGCTGCTCGACGCCCAGCGCGAACGCCTGGCCGCCGAAGACAGCCAGGCCCAGGCCGAAGTCGACCTGTACCGCGGCATCGTGGCGATCTACAAAGCGCTGGGTGGCGGCTGGAAGCCGGAAACCGTCGCCAGCAACTGACCCACCCTCCCCCAACCGAGCTCCTTTGGTTGGCCGCAACCAACCAATTGTTTGCCCCGCGCCGCATTCGGACGCGGGGCTTTTTTTGCCTGCCCCCCTGTGGGAGCCTGCTCGCGATGAGGCACTGCCAGTCGATATTTTCAGTGGCTGACCCACCGCCATCGCGAGCAAGCTCGCTCCCACAGGTGTACAGATACTTTCAAGGTTTGACTCAAGCCCCGGCCTGGTCGAAGCTTGCGTGACTTCACGCTTCTGGTCATGGATTTCCTGCATGCTTTCGCCTCGTCGCTACCTGATTCTCAGCCTTTCGATCCTGCTAGCGATCAGTGTCGTCGCGATCTGGCTACGCAGCACCACACCGCAAATTCCCGAGGCGATCAAGCGTGGCTACAGCGAGGCACTGGAACAGGCGCGCAACGGCCAGCCCGGTGCAGCGCGGGTGTTGTATCAGCAACTGGGCCGCCCGGACATCTCACCCAAGCGCCGCGTGCGGCTGCATGCCGAACTGCCCAACTACCCAAGCCCCCAGGCCTTGAAACTGGCCGATGCAGACCTGCACCACGAATCGCCTGATGTGCGTCGAGCCGCCATCACCAGCATCGTCGGGCTGGTACCGACGGGCCAGCGTGCGCTGTTGATCGGCCCGCTTCTGGATGACGACGACCAAAGCGTACGTTTCGCCGCCGTGAACGCCCTGCTGGGCTTGTCACCCGATGACCTTGGGCTGTACTTCGGAGCGATGCAGCTGGCGATCGATACCTGGGAGCAGGTATTGGAAGACGCCCCGCCGAGCGCTGAAAACCACTACCAACTCGCCCGTCTGCATCTGCACAACGCCGAGCTGAAGAAAGCCCAACAAGCGCTGGAACAAGCCCTGAAGCTGCAACCGGACAACCTGCCGGCACTGGTCATGCAGATCGAGGTGCTCGACAAGCAGGGCCAAGGCGAAGCCGCACGCCAGTTACTTGCCCGGCAGTTGCAAACCCAGCCGGAGTCGGCTTATCTGCAACATGCATTGGGCATGTGGCTGCTGCACCATGGCCAGAGCGAGTTTGCGCTGCTCGGTCTGTCCAAGGCCGTGGAACTCGAACCGCAGAACCGACAATACCGTTATGACCTGGCGACAACCCTGCATGCCGAGCAGGAAGTGGAGGCGGCGCAGAAACAGCTTCAGGAGATCGTCCAGCGCTACCCCGCTGACCGCAAGGCGCGGGTGCTCTTGATCAATTACTGGAAGGAAACCGGGCAGCTGCAGAATGTGCAGATCCTGCTGGCGCAGCTCGAACAACTCAATCCCGACGACCCGGCGTTGCAACAAGGCCTTTAGGAGCAACAGGTTTGACAAGGTGCCCGCAACCCTGATTATTTTTTTATAAACGAGCCATCAGCGACACCCGACAGATCACCGCAAAACTTGTGCAGTATCCCGCGTTTTGTAAAAGCAAGCGGAACCGCCAACACCGCAAAAGGTCAAGTATTCAGGCAGTTCATTTGCAGGCGCACGTTAGCCTGCTGCCGACTTCCCTAGTCATGAGAGGGTTATTTTTGTCTACATCCAATGAGTTGCTCAGCGCTAAAGCCGCCACCGGTATCGAAGGACTGGACGATATCCTTTCCGGTGGCTTGTCCCGCGGCCATGTGTTCCTGCTCGAAGGGGAACCCGGGACCGGCAAGACCACGGTCGCGTTGCAATTCCTGATAGCCGGCGCGCAGGCCGGCGAGCGAACGCTGTACATCACGCTATCGGAAACCGAGCGTGAACTGCGCCAGGGTGCCCAGTCCCACGGCTGGGTGCTCCCAGACAACATGCATATTTTCGAGCTGACCCCGGCCGAAGATCTGCTCAACGCCGAGCACCAGCAGAGCCTGCTGTACTCCTCGGACCTGGAGCTGGGTGAGGCGACCCGGCAGATTTTCGAAGTGGTCGAACAGGTCAAGCCGACCCGTGTGGTCCTCGACAGCCTGTCGGAGATTCGGCTGCTGGCACAAAGCTCCCTGCGCTACCGGCGCCAGATCCTGGCGATCAAGCACTATTTCGTCCGTTATGACGCCACCGTCCTGTTGCTGGACGACCTGACCACCGAGTCCCTGGACAAGACCGTACACAGCGTCGCCCACGGGGTCATTCGCCTGGAAGAACTGACCCCCTCCTACGGCGCCGAGCGGCGGCGTGTGCGGGTGGTCAAATATCGCGGGCAGAAATACCGCGGCGGTTTCCATGACTTCACCATTATGGGCGACGGCGTGCATGTCTTCCCGCGATTGGTGGCCGCCGAACACCGCAGCGGCTACCTGCGCCAGCAACTGTCCAGCGGCATCAGCGGTCTGGACGCCTTGCTCGGCGGCGGCATCGAGACCGGCTCCAGCACCTTGGTCCTCGGACCGGCCGGCACCGGCAAGTCGCTGATCTCCACGATCTTTGCCGTCGCAGCCGTTAATCGCGGCGAAAAGGCCGCACTGTTCATCTTCGATGAAGAGCTGGGCTTGCTGTTCGAACGCATGAAAAACATGGGCATCGACCTGAAGGCCCTGCAGAACACCGGCAATCTGTTGATCGAACAGGTCGATGCCGCCGAACTGTCACCCGGCGAGTTCTCCCACCGCGTGCGCCGTTGCGTGGACGAAGCCGACATCAAGACTGTCATCATCGACAGCATCAACGGCTACCAGGCGGCCATGCCAGAAGAAAATGCCCTGGTGCTGCACATGCACGAGTTGTTGCTGTACCTCAATCGCAAGGGCGCCGCGACCTACATGACCGTGGCACAACACGGGCTGGTGGGCGACATGCAGGCGCCGGTGGACATCACCTACCTGGCCGACACCGTTGTGTTGTTACGTTATTTCGAGGCACTGGGCAAGGTTCGCCGGGCGATCTCTATCATCAAGAAACGCACCGGCACCCACGAGTCGACCATTCGCGAGTACCGCATCAGTGGCAAGGGCCTGACCATTGGCGAACCTCTGGAAGCCTTCCAGGGCGTGCTGCGCGGAGTGCCCACCTACCTGGGAGAAGGCAATCCATTGCTCAAGGATGACCCGCGGTGACGTTGGCCGAGCCCTTGTCCGAGCGGGCCCTGATCCTTGCACCACTCGGGCGGGACAGCCTGATCGCACTGAAGATTCTCAACGAGGCCGGTTTCGCGGGGCTGATCTGCCAGCACCTGGTGCATCTGTGCGAAGAACTGGAACGTGGCGCCGGGCTGGTGGTGGTTTCCGCCGAAGCCCTGCTCGGCCCTGGCCTGGAGACCTTGTTCCAGCTGATCGAACAGCAACCGGCCTGGTCTGACCTGCCTATCGTGTTGCTGACCCATCATGGAGGCCCGGAACTCAACCCGCTGGCGCGTCTTGGCGCACAACTGGGCAACGTGACGTTCCTGGAACGACCCTTCCACCCGGTCACCCTGGTCAGCCTGGTTACCACGGCCCTGCGCGGGCGACGAAGGCAATACGAAGCCCGGGACCGCCTGATCGATCTCAGCAATAGTGAGCAGCGCCTGCAAACCATCCTGGAAACCCTTGAGCAGCAAGTAGAAGAGCGCACCGCTCAGTTGCGTCATAACGAAGAAGCCTTGCGCCAATCGCAGAAGATGGAAGCGGTCGGCCAGTTGACCGGTGGTATCGCCCACGATTTCAACAACATGCTCACCGGGATCATCGGCAGCCTGGAGCTTTTGCGCCGCCGCCTGGCTCGGGGCCGCACCGAAGACCTGGACAGCCTGATCGACCTGGGCGTGACCTCGGCCAACCGCGCCGCCGGCCTGACCCATCGCTTGCTGGCCTTCTCCCGTCGCCAGTCGCTGGACTCGAAGGCAGTGCAGATGAACACCCTGGTCCTGTCCATGGGCGAACTGCTGCAACGCAGCCTCAATGAAAGCATCCGCCTGGAGATGCGGCTGGACGAGCAGCTCTGGGTCGCCGAAGCCGACCCCAACCAACTGGAAAGCGCCCTGCTTAACCTGGTGCTCAACGCCCGGGATGCGATGCACGACGGTGGGACGCTGGTGGTACAGACGTTCAACCGGCACCTGAATGCCGACTTTACCGAGGCCTACAGCAACCTCGAACCCGGCGATTATGTAGTGCTCAGCGTTCAGGACACCGGCTGCGGCATGCCCGAGTCGGTGATCAGCCGGGCATTCGATCCGTTCTTTACCACCAAGCCGATCGGCCAGGGCACCGGGCTGGGCCTGTCGATGATCTATGGCTTCAGCAAACAATCGCGCGGCCACGTGACCATTGACAGCGAAGTCGGCAAAGGCACCACAGTGAACCTGTTCCTGCCACGCTTCGTGGGTGAGGCCATCGCCGAACCGACAGTGGGCATCCCGCATGCACCGCAAGCGCAGGATGGTGAAACGGTGCTGATCGTGGAAGACGATCCGGCAGTGCGCGTGCTGGTCAGCTCGGTACTCAGTGAGTTGGGTTACGCCTTTGTCGAGGCTGCCGACGCCGACAGTGCGGTGCCTATTCTGCAATCAGAGCAACGCATCGACCTGATGATCAGCGACGTAGGCCTGCCAGGCATGAATGGCCGCCAACTGGCGGAAATCGGCCGACAGATCCGCCCTGACCTGCGGGTGCTGTTCATTACCGGTTACGCCGAGCATGCAGCGGTACGCGGCGGCTTCCTCGACCCTGGCATGCAGTTGATCACCAAGCCCTTCACCTTCGACCTGCTGACGGCCAAGGTGCGGGAGATGATCGAGGTTTGAGATCTCTGGCCCACGACGGCTATCGTGGCGAGGGAGCTTGCTCCCGCTGGACTGCGTAGCGGTCCCATGGGGGCAAATCTGATCGGACAGTGTCTGCTTGAGAGGGGCCGCTTCGCGGCCCAGCGGGAGCAAGCTCCCTCGCCACAGAAAGCTCCCTGACCGCAGGTCAAGCGTGCTCAGCAGGTCTACGAAAGCATCTTCTGCATGATTTTCTGCAACTCATCCAGGTCAAACGGTTTGTCCAGGATCGGCGCCTTGCGGGTGATGGGGCTATCGGTATCGCGGACTTCCTGGGCGTAGCCGCTGATAAAAATAACTTTCAGGTCGGGACGCAATTTCACCGCGGGTTCGGCAATCTGCACCCCGGAGATCCCGCCCGGCAGACGGAAATCGGTGATCATCATGTCCAGGTGCGGCTTGCGCGCCAGGATTTCAAAAGCCTCCTCGCCGTTCTTTGCCTCCAACACCCGGTAACCTTGAAGCTGAAGAAAGGCAGAGAGCACCGTCAGAATCGACGACTCATCTTCGACAATCAACACTACATCTTGCGCATCTTCACTCATGAGAAGCCTTTGTTCGATCAATAGCTGCTGATACGACCCTGGAGTCACTCAGAGGTTGCGTCTGTTCGACGGTTTTGTGCGCACCGCTGTTCAGCAAGGGCAGGCACACGCGAAACAGCGCCCCTTCGTTGATCCGACTCTCAACCGTGATAGTCCCCCCGTGTGCGGTGACGATCTGTTCGGAGATGAACAATCCCAATCCCAGGCCGGACGCCGCCGCTTTGGAAGACACGCGTTCGAATTGCTGGAAGATGCGTTTCTGGTTCTCCTCGCTGATACCGATACCGTGGTCCTGGACCTCGACGCAAGCGTGCTCGGGGGTCTGGTACACGCGCACTTCGATCAGACTCTTGCCGCCGTAGCGCAGGGCATTGGTCAACAGGTTCGAGACCACCTGCTCGATGCGAAACTCATCCCAAAGCCCCTCGACCATCGGCTCTGCCGTGTACTTCAACGAACATTCGGCGACCGCGATCTGCGGTTGGAAATTGCGCAGCAGGTTTTCCACCAGCGCCGTCAGGTTGAAGCGGCTCGGACGGATCGACAGCTTGCCGGTGCGAATCCGCGAAACGTCAAGCATGTCCTCGATCAAGCGAATCAGACTCCTGATCTGCCGCTCGTCGCGCTCGACCATGGCCCGCACCTTGTCCAGAGTGAAAGCTGCAGCATTATCCCGAGCCAGGTGCATCTTGCGCAGCTGCGTCTCTAGAATCAGGCCATTGAGGGGCGTGCGGACCTCGTGGGCGACGATGGACATGAAGTCGTCGCGCATGCGCACCGCCTGCTCCAGCTCACCACGAGTGGCCTCCAACTGCTGCACCAGCAATTGCTGCTCGCGCCTGCTCTGTTCGAGGGCGATGACCTGCTCTTTTACCGCTTTTCGCTGGCGATAGAGTTCGACGAAGACGTTGACCTTACTCTTGACTGCATGGGTATCCAACGGCTTGTGCAGGAAGTCCACCGCACCGTTTTCGTAGCCGGTAAAGGCATAGTTGCGCTCGCGACCGGCAGCGCTGACGAAAATGATCGGGATGCTGCGGGTCTTTTCCGTGCCACGCATCAACTCGGCCAGTTCGAAACCATTCATGCCCGGCATCTGCACGTCGATGATCGCCAGGGCAAAGTCATGTTGCAGCAACAGGGACAGCGCTTCGTCGGCCGACTGGGCCTTGAATACCTGGCGGTCGTCTCCCTTGATCAGCGCCTGCAGGGCCAACAGATTCTCAGGCAGATCGTCGACGATCAGCAGTTTGGCGTGAATATCTCTTGGCATGTGGTTCATTCCAGCCCGGCCAGCAATTGGCCGATGCCTAGCAAAGTGAGGATATGATCGGGCTGGTGCAGGGCCAGCGCCGCTTCAGGCATGGTCGAGACCTGGGCTTCGTCGGGATCCTGGACCACCGTGGTTCCGCCCAGTTCCCTGACCCGCGCCAGGCCACGGGCGCCATCGCAGTTGGCGCCAGTCATCAGTACCGCCAGCAAACGCGGTCCATAGACATCGGCGGCCGACTCGAACAGTACATCAATCGAGGGCCGGGAATGGTGCACCGGCTCCTCCAGACTCAACGACAGGCTTCGATCGGCTTCCACCGACAGGTGATAGCCGGGAGTTGCGAAGTACAAGGTGCCAGGCACGATATCCATTTTGTCCCGTGCCTCCAGCACCGGTACCGCGAGGCGATGACCAAACACCTCGGCCAACTGGCTGTCGCGCTGGTCCGGCAAGTGCAGCACCACCATGACCGGCAGGCCGAAGCCCTGGCGCAGGTGTCCGAACACCTTGAGCAGTGCTTCGACGCCGCCGGCGGATGCGCCCACGACAATGGCCTCGATGGGGGCCCCGGATCGGTCCGTCGACTGGTTCATAACTTGCGATAGATCCGCTCCTGTTTGACCAACGGCTCGAAGTGCCCGCCGTAGGCCGAGAAATCTAGGGTCTCCTTACTGCCCAATACCAGGAAACCGCGATGACTCAGGGACTCATGAAACAGGCCGAACGCACGATCTTGCAACTTTTTGTTGAAATAGATCAATACGTTACGGCATGAAATTAATTGAGTTTCTGAAAATACGCTGTCGGTGGCCAGGCTGTGATCGGCGAAGGTCACGTTCTTGCACAGGGACTTGTCGAACATCGCGTAATCGTAGGCCGCCGTGTAGTAATCGGCAAACGAGCGTCGGCCGCCGGCGCGCTGGTAATTCTGCGTATAGGCGCGCACGCTTTCCAGGGAAAAGATGCCTTGCTTGGCTTTTTCCAGCGAGCGTGGATTGATATCGGTGGCGTAGATGAACGTGCGGTCCAGCAGACCTTCTTCGCGCAACAGGATCGCCATGGAGTAGACCTCTTCCCCCGTACTGCATCCGGCTATCCAGATCTTGATCGAGGGGTAAGTCTTGAGCAGCGGCACCACTTCCTCGCGGATCGCGAGGAAGTGCGTCGGGTCACGAAACATCTCGCTGACCGGTATCGTCAACAGCTGCAGCAACTGCATGAAGGCGCCCGGGTCGTGCAGCACCCGCTCCTGCAACGCCGAGATGGTCTTGCATTCGAACTGGCCCAGCGCATGTTGCACCCGGCGCTTGATCGATGAGCCGGAATAATCGCGAAAATCGTAGCTGTACTTGAGGTAGATCGCCTCGATCAACAACCGAAGTTCAATGTCAGAGTCTCGTTCCACTAAATTCTTTCCATATTCGGCAACCACACGCGAATCAGCGAAAACAGACGATCCAGGTCTATCGGCTTGGCCAGATAATCGTTGGAGCCCGCGGCCAGGCACCGTTCCTGGTCATCTTTCATGGCCTTGGCCGTTACGGCAATGATGGGCAGCTTGCGCCAGCGCGGGTCCTTGCGGATCCGTGCGGTGGCTTCGAAACCATCCATCTCGGGCATCATCACGTCCATCAGCACCAGGTCTATGTCTTCGACTTCGTTCAGGCGATCGATCGCCTCATATCCGTTACGGCCGATGACAACCACCGCCCCTTTCGCCTCCAAGGCGCTGGTCAGGGCAAAAATGTTGCGCACATCGTCGTCCACCAGCAACACCTTGCGGCCCTCGAATACCTTGTCGCGGCTGCGGGCGGTCTTGAGCATCCTTTGTCGCTCATGGGACAACCGCGATTCGACTTTGTGCAGAAAAAGTGTCACCTCGTCCAACAGGCGCTCCGGCGAACGGGCGCCCTTGATGATGATCGAGCGCGAGTACTTGCGCAGTTCGGCCTCCTCATCCCGGGTCAGGTTGCGCCCGGTGTAAACGATCACGGGTGGAAACGAGCAGATATCCTCGGTAGACATGCGCTTGAGCAGGTCGTTGCCCAGCATGTCCGGCAGCTTCAGGTCGATAACCATGCAGTCGTAGACATTGGTGCGCAGCAGGTCCAGCGCCTCTTGCGCGAGGCCGACGGCGGTGATCTCGATGTCATCGTCGCCGATCAGGCGAGTGATACTGTCACGCTGCAGGTCATCGTCCTCCACCAGCAGCACATGCTTGACCTTCTGCGTCAACTTGGCTTCCAGGCGGGCGAAGACCTCCTTGAGTTCCTCACGGGTAGTGGGCTTTACGGCGTAGCCGATGGCGCCCATGTGCATGGCCGCCTCGACGCGGTCCTCCACGGAAATCACGTGCACCGGGATGTGCCGCGTCTCGGGCTGCTCCTTGAGCCGCTGCAACACTGTCAGCCCGGAGTGGTCCGGCAGGCGCATGTCCAGCAGGATCGCATCGGGGCTCAGGTGCGAGGCCAGGTCGAAGCCTTCGTCGGCACCGTGGGCCACCAGACACTGATAACCCAGTTCATGGGCCAGGTCGAACAGGATCCGGGCAAACTTGGGCTCATCCTCGATCACCAGGATGCAACGGGTGTCGAACGGTGCCTTGTTGCGGTCATCGGCGAACCGGACGATGGGCAGGTCCACCTCGGCGATCAGCGGTGCGCGGGCCGTTTCGCGTGACTGCGGAGCCGGTGCCGGCGCGGTCGCCGTCGGGGTGAAGGTTCTTGGCTCTACCGGCGTGTCTCCCGGCTCGACGTAGCGTTCAGGCAGCACCAGGGTAAACACACTGCCCTGCCCCGGCTCACTGGAAACCGAAATCGAGCCGCCCAGCAACGTTGCCAGATCGCGAGAGATCGACAGCCCCAGGCCTGTACCGCCGTACCGACGGTTGGTGGTGCCATCGGCCTGGCGGAAAGCCTCGAAGATGCTCTCCTGCTGATCGGCGGCGATGCCGATTCCCGAATCGCGCACCATGAACGCGATACCCGAGCCCGGTTGACCGGCCACGGACAGGCTGACGCCGCCTTGCTCGGTAAACTTGACGGCATTGGACAACAGGTTCTTGATCACCTGTTCCAGGCGTTGGCGGTCGGTATACAGCATCGACGGTGCGTCCGGCAGCACCTGCACCTCGAAGCTCAAGCCCTTGTCGGCGGCCAGCGGCATGAACATGTCCCGCAGCCCCTCCACCAGGCGTTGCACACTGGTGCTCTCCGGACGCACTTCCAGCTTACCGGCCTCGACTTTGGAAATGTCCAGGATATCGTTGATCAGGTTCAGCAAATCATTGCCGGCGGAGTAGATCGACTCGGCGAACTTGACCTGCTCTTCACTGAGATTCTTCTGCGGGTTCTCCGCCAGCAGCTTGGACAGGATCAACGAACTGTTGAGCGGCGTGCGCAACTCATGGGACATGTTCGCCAGGAACTCGGACTTGTATTTGCTCGAACGCTGCAGTTCTTCGGCGCGCTCCTGCAACTGGATCTGGGCCAGATTCAGCTCGCTGTTCTTCTGGTCCATGGCGTCGCGTTGCTCGGCCAGTAGCTCGTTGGTCTGCTCCAGTTCCTGTTGCTGGGTTTCCAGGTGCGCCTGGGATTCCTTGAGAATCCGCGACTGCTCCTCCAGCTCCTCGTTGGCCGTCTTGAGTTCTTCCTGCTGGACTTGCAGCTCCTCGTTCAATTGCTGGGTTTCTGCCAAGACCTCCTGCAAACGTTGGCGATAACGGGCTGCCTCGATGGACGTGCCGATGTTGCCTGCCACCAGCTCCAGCAATTCGACATCGCGATCGGTCAAGGGGCGCAGGAAGCCCAGCTCGATGACGCCATTGATCCGGTCGTCATCGCTGGTGGGCATCACCACCACGCTGTTGGGCAGACCTTGGCCGAGCCCGGAACTGACTTTCAGATAATCGTCGGGGACCTCGTCCAGACGGATAGCTCGCCCTTGCTTGACGGCCTGACCGACGATGCCTTCGCCGTCGATGATGATCTGGTGCTGCTCGTCGTCCTCCCGGGACATCCCGTAAGTCGCGACACGCCTGAGCACGCCGGTCTCTTCCCGCGCATACAACGCAGCGACGGCGGAGCCCAGGTATCGGGCGCAAAATTGCAGGATATTGCGCCCCAACAGATTCAGGGTCAGTTGCCCCAGGACCTGCTCCGCCAGCTGGGTCTGCCCCGTGCGCAGCCAGGCTTGCTTCTCCAGACGCTCGGCGCTTTGCTGCTGTTTCTTCAGGGTGGCGCTATAGCTGTTGGACAGGCTCAACAGATCCCGGCGGCCGATATAGGCCAGCAGTCCGCTGACGGCGGCAACGAACAGCAGGTACAGGGCGATGCTCCAGATCGTGGTGGCGCGCACGTCTTCGTTGCGGGCCACGCGCAGCTGCTGTTCAGTCTCGACGATTTCCTCGAAAGTGTTGCGGATCTCGTCCGTCAGACGCTTGCCGCGCCCGGCCTTGATCGCCCCTCTGTAGTCGCCGCTGGAGCGTTGCAGGTCGATCATGCTCTGGGCGTAGCTGGTCCATTCCGCCTGCAGTGCCTGTACCTTGTGCAGGCGGTCGGTCTGGGTCGGATTGTCGGCTGTCAATTCCAACAATGTTTCCAGGGCCACAGCAATACGAGGCTTGGCGACTTCATAGGGGTCGAGGAAGTGCTCATCGCCGCTGAGCAGGTAGCCGCGCATACCGGTTTCCAGGTCCACGCTCAACTTCAGCGCTTCGTTGGCGTTATTGATCACCCGGTCGGTATGCCCGACCCACTGGATCACCGACAACAGATAAGTGATCAACACGATGAAGAACACGGCGCTGAGCGCGCCGATGCCCAACGGCAGGCTGATGTTGCGGCTCAGGAGCTTGCGAAAGCTTTGTTCGTCAACCGTAGACGAAGGAGTCATGGAATAGGCCTTGGTGGACAGTTGAAAACCGTGGAGTTTGCCCGAAAAATGTCGGTTGTATCCACATATCTGACAAGATAAAAGGCACAATTCCCACAGCGAACTGCCCTGTCGCGACGCAGCGACTATCCTTGTCAGCTCTTGTACTATAGATCCTTTGTTGTACAAGTCGGGGAACTTGTGCCGCCCTGCAACTTACTCATGCAGGAGGCCGTTTTTTACGCTCGTCCCGATTTCATTTTTTGAGAAGACCGACTATGTCCATCCCCGCCCCCATCCACCCACCCACCATCCTGGTCGTCGAGGATGATGACATCGTGCGCATGCTGATCGTCGATGTGCTCGAAGAACTCGAATACCAGGTGCTGGAGGCGGATGGTTGTGATCAGGCCCTGGCATTTTTGCGCGACGAGGCGCTGCCCATCGCCCTGATGATGACGGATGTCGGCCTGCCGGTGATGGACGGCCGAGAGCTGGCCAAGCAGGCCCGACTGGTGCGGCCGGGGCTGGCGATCCTGTTTGCCAGCGGCTACGCCGAGAGCATCGATGTACCGGAAGGCATGGCGGTGATCGGCAAGCCGTTTTCCATCGACCAGCTACGCGACAAGGTCCAACGTATTCTTGCTTGAGCCGGATCCGATTGTTGGTCACTATCGGCGCCCCGCGCGCCGACTGCGCCTGATTCGCCTTTAGGATTGCCTGCTCATGCTTCATCCCGCTGCCACTAAGGTCCTGGTCATCGGCTACGTCTGGCCGGAACCGCGCTCATCCGCTGCCAGTGGCCATGTCATGCAGATCCTCGAAACCTTCCTCGACGAAGGCTGGGACATTACCTTCAGCAGCCCCGCAGGATTTGGCGAGCACCGCGCCGATCTGGCGGCGCTGGGCATCCGGGAGGTGCCGATCGAACTCAATAACAGCAGTTTCGACGCGTTCATCCGGGAACTGGCGCCGGATATCGTGCTGTTCGATCAATTCATGATGGAAGAACAGTTCGGTTGGCGTGTCGAGAAACACTGCCCCGATGCCCTGCGTGTGCTGGAGACTTCCGACCTGCAAAGCCTGCGTCACGCCCGCCATCAGCGCCTGAAGGAGCGGTTGAAGGCCGATGATGCATCCGAGGATTTCAGCGACCTGTTTGCCCCTGCCCTGCGCGAGGAATTCGAGCTGATGGCCGACACCGACCTGGCCAAGCGCGAAATCGCCGCGCTATATCGCTGCGACCTGAACCTGATGGTCTCGGAGGTGGAGATCGAGCTGCTGGTGGAACACTTCAAGCTGCCCCGCAGCCTGCTGCACTGGTGCCCGTTGATGCCGGACCCGCCCAGCGCGCCCCTCGTGCCTTTCGAAGAACGGGCGCATTTTCTGAGTATCGGCAATTTCCGCCATGCGCCGAACTGGGACGCCGTGCTCTGGATGAAAAACGCCGTGTGGCCGCTGATCCGCCAGCAACTGCCTGGCGCACAACTGCATTTATATGGCGCCTACACCCCGCCCAAGGCCGCCGCCCTGCACAATCCGGCCCAGGGCTTTCATATCATGAACTGGGCCGAAGACGCCTTGCAGGTGATGTCGGCGGCGCGCATCTGCCTGGCACCGCTGCGTTTCGGCGCCGGCATCAAGGGCAAACTGATCGACGCGATGCTTTGCGGCACACCGAATGTCACCACCCCGGTGGGCGCCGAGGCCATGCACGGCGACCTGCCCTGGCCGGGATCGATTGCCCGCAGCGCCGATGGCATCGCCCACGCTGCGGTGCAGCTCTACAGCGACCCGGCACGCTGGACCCAGGCCCGGGACGCCGGCCTCGCCCTGCTCGCCAAGCGTTACCGACGGCAGGTGCATGGCCCGGCACTGATCGAAAGCATCGACGCCTGCCGCACCAACCTGGCGCAACGCCGCCGCGACAACTTCACCGGCAGCATGCTGCGCCACCACCAGCACAAGAGCACCCAATACATGTCCCAGTGGATCGAAGAAAAGAACCGCAACCACTGAACCGACCGTCCGGGCTGGCACCGATCCGGCGAAGGGGGCATTATCCAATGGCGATAACAACAAAAGCCTCAGGCCCATGACCCGAACCGCAAGAGTCACCGACCCTTCCTACGAGTTGATGGACGACCACAACGGCCTGTCCATCATCTACCGTCAGCACGGCTTCCCTTGCCCGCTGGTGCGCTGGCATTTCCATAAGGAATACGAGCTGCACCTGATCACCGCCAGCTCCGGCAAGGTGTTCATCGGCGATTACATCGGCAATTTCTATCCGCAGACGCTGTTTCTCACCGGGCCCAACCTGCCTCATAACTGGATCAGCCAGGTGACCGAGGATGAGGTGGTGCCCAAGCGCGACATGCTGGTGAACTTCACCGATGAGTTGTTCGACAGCGGTCATCAGGTATTTGCCGAGCTCAAGTCCATTGCGCCATTGCTCGAACGGGCCCGATACGGCATCGAGTTTCGCTGCAAGCGCACCATTCGCCAGGCGATGATCCTGATGCAACGCATCGCCGACTCCCAGGGGATGAGCCGTCTCGGATACTTTTTCATCCTGATGGACCTGCTGGCCGCCAGCGACGACTACCAACTGCTGTCGGGGTCGACGTCCACGCCATCCACGGACGAGCACAGCATCGACCGCACCAACCGCGCGGTGGACTACATTTTTGCCCACTACGCCCGAGAGCTGTCCCTGGAAGAAGTCGCCGAGCACCTGGGCATGAAACCCACCTACTTCAGTCGGGTGTTCAAGCAGGCCACCGGGCGCTGCTTCATTGAGTTCGTCAATCGCCTGCGCATCAGCAAGTCCTGCGAACTGCTGGCCGACGGCGACAAACCAGTGACAGACGTATGCTTCGAATCGGGCTTCAACAATATTTCCAACTTCAACCGACGCTTCCAGCAGCTCAAAGGCATGACGCCTTCTCACTACCGCCGGCTGGCGGTGCAGCGCCTGACGGAGCAGAACCAGGGCTGAGCCCCTTGTGGCGAGGGGACTTAGCGAAACGTCGCACCGCCCCGTTGGGCTGCGCAGCGGCCCCAGATACCTCTACCACTGCGGTATATCGATCAGGATGAAGGGGGCTGCTCCGCAGCCCAGCGGGGATAAATCCCCTCGCCACAGGTTAATCCTTTCACCCTGTTCTCGATCAGTGCAAAAAAGTATCAGCACAAGTGCGACGGATGATTTGTCATGCCGTCCATAGAGGGCTGTAATCAGCGCACATTCTTCCCTTCATCCGGAAGACACAAAAACAATAACTGTCCTTCTGTAGCCTATCGGCGCGGAAAAGGAGTGCGCGATGAAACCTTCGGTAAAAGCTCTGCTTGTCTCCACCTGCATGACCCTCAGCAGCGTCAGTTTCGGCGCGCAGACCCTGACCATTGCCACCGTCAACAACAGCGACATGATCCGTATGCAGAAGCTCTCGAAAACCTTCGAGAGCGAGCATCCGGACATCAAGCTGAACTGGGTGGTGCTTGAAGAGAATGTCCTGCGGCAACGCCTGACCACAGACATTGCCACCCAAGGCGGGCAGTTCGACGTGTTGACCATTGGCATGTACGAAGCTGCACTCTGGGGTGCCAAGGGCTGGCTGGAGCCAATGAAAGACCTGCCGGCTTCCTACGACCTGGATGATGTGTTCGCCTCGGTACGTGACGGCTTGTCCGTCAAGGGGTCGCTGTACGCCCTGCCCTTCTATGCCGAAAGCTCGATTACCTACTACCGCACCGACCTGTTCAAGGACGCCGGTTTGACCATGCCCGAACACCCGACCTGGACCCAGATCGGCGAGTTCGCGGAGAAACTCACCGACAAGTCCAAGGAACAGTACGGCCTGTGCCTGCGGGGCAAAGCCGGCTGGGGCGAGAACATGGCGCTGATCACTACCCTGGCCAACGGTTATGGCGCGCGCTGGTTCGATGAGAAATGGCAACCGCAATTCAACGGGCCCGAGTGGAAAGACGCGCTGAATTTCTACGTCAACAACATGAAAAAATCCGGCCCGCCAGGCGCATCCAGCAACGGTTTCAACGAGAACCTGGCGCTGTTCAACAGCGGCAAGTGCGCGATCTGGGTCGATGCCAGCGTGGCCGGTTCGTTCGTCACCGACAAGACCCAGAGCAAAGTCGCCGATCACGTCGGCTTCACCTTCGCGCCCCATGAGAAAACCGACAAGGGCACCTCGTGGATGTATTCCTGGTCCCTGGCAATCCCCACCAGCTCGAAAGCCAAGGACGCCGCCAAGGTCTTTACCACCTGGGCGACCTCCAAGGAATACAGCCAACTGGTGGCCAAGACCGACGGCATCGCCAATGTACCGCCAGGCACCCGCACCTCGACCTACAGCGATGAGTACATGAAGGCCGCGCCGTTTGCCAAGGTGACGCTGGAATCGCTGAAAGTCGCCGACCCGAAGGCACCGACCCTCAAGCCTGTGCCCTATATCGGCATCCAGTTGGTGACCATCCCTGAGTTCCAGGCCATCGGCACCCAGGTGGGCAAGTTCTTCTCGGGCGCGCTGACCGGCCAGCAGACCGTGGACCAGGCCCTGGCCGCCGCGCAGTCGACCACCGAGCGTGAGATGAAGCGCGCCGGGTATCCAAAATAAGGTCTGAAACACTCCATTTGTGGCGAGGGAGCTTGCTCCCGCTGGGCCGGGCTGGCGCTCCAGCGCGCAGCGGCCCTGGTTCTTTGGGTCTGCTGCGCAGCCCAGCGGGAGCAAGCTCCCTCGCCACAGGGAATGACTGCCTAACGAGTGAATGATCGCCATGAATACTTCAACAACAACCGCCAAAGCCCCCATCGAGATTGCCCCGCCGGCGCGCAAGATCCGTCTGGCGAACCCTGGCTGGTTCCTGGTCAGCCCTTCGGTAGCCTTGTTGCTGCTGTGGATGATCGTGCCGCTGGGCATGACCGTCTACTTCTCGACGATCCGCTACAACCTGCTCTATCCCGGCGAGAACGAGTTCGTCGGGTTGGAGAACTTCACCTACTTCCTGACGGATTCGGGTTTCGTGCCGGGCGCCACCAACACACTGTTGCTGGTGGGCAGCGTGTTGCTGATCAGTGTCGTGCTGGGCGTGCTGATCAGCGCCCTGCTGGAGGCCAGTGAGTTTTTTGGTCGCGGGATCGTGCGCGTGTTGCTGATTTCGCCGTTCTTCATCATGCCCACCGTGAGCGCGCTGATCTGGAAGAACCTGATTTTCCATCCGGTCTCGGGGATTCTCGCCGCGGTGTGGAAACTGTTCGGCGCCGAGCCGGTGGACTGGCTGGCCCACTATCCGCTGCTGTCGATCATCGTCATTGTCAGCTGGCAATGGCTGCCTTTCGCGATCCTGATCCTGATGACGGCCATGCAGTCCCTCGACCAGGAGCAAAAAGAAGCCGCCCGCCTGGACGGCGCTGGAGCAATTGCGATTTTCTGGCACCTGACCCTGCCGCATCTGGCCCGGCCGATTGCCGTGGTGCTGATGATCGAGACGATCTTTCTGCTGTCAGTGTTCGCCGAGATTTTCACCACCACCAACGGCGGCCCCGGCTTCGCCTCGACCAACCTGGCCTACCTGATCTACAACCAGGCGCTGGTGCAGTTCGACGTCGGCATGGCTTCGGCCGGTGGCCTGATCGCCGTGGTGATCGCCAACATCGCCGCCATCATCCTGGTGCGGATGATCGGCAAAAACCTCACCGACAAGCCTTGAGGCCGCAGCCATGACCCTTCAACAATCCCGTCGCCTGCAAAGCCTGCTGCTGGGCACGCTGGCCTGGGCCATCGCGATCCTGATCTTCTTCCCGATCTTCTGGATGGTGCTGACCAGCTTCAAGACCGAAATCGATGCCTTCGCTACGCCGCCGCAGTTCATCTTCACGCCGACGCTGGAGAACTACCTGCACATCAATGAACGCAGCGACTATTTCAGTTTCGCCTGGAACTCGGTGGTGATTTCCTTCAGCGCCACCGCCCTGTGCCTGTTGATCGCAGTGCCGGCGGCCTACTCCATGGCGTTCTACGAAACCCAGCGCACCAAACGCACCCTGCTGTGGATGCTCTCCACCAAGATGCTGCCGCCGGTGGGCGTGCTGATGCCGATCTACTTGCTGGCCAAGAGTTTCGGCCTGCTGGACACCCGACTGGCGCTGATTTTCATCTACACGCTGATCAACCTGCCGATCGTGGTCTGGATGATTTACACCTATTTCAAGGACATCCCCCGCGACATCCTCGAAGCGGCCCGGCTGGACGGTGCCACGCTGTGGCAGGAAATGGTCCGGGTGCTGCTGCCGATTGCCAAGGGCGGCCTGGCTTCCACGGTGCTGCTATCGCTGATCCTGTGCTGGAACGAGGCCTTCTGGTCGCTGAACCTGACTTCGTCCAAAGCCGCGCCGCTGACCGCGTTGATCGCGTCCTACTCCAGCCCCGAAGGTTTGTTCTGGGCCAAGCTGTCCGCCGTCTCGACCCTGGCCTGTGCGCCGATCCTGATTTTTGGCTGGATCAGCCAGAAACAGCTGGTGCGCGGTTTGTCCTTCGGCGCCGTGAAATAGCGCGCCCTACATAATTATCAGAAGTGGAGGCCCATCATCATGGCCAACCTGAAAATCAAGAATCTGCAGAAAGGCTTCGAGGGCTTCTCGATCATCAAGGGCATCGACCTTGAGGTGAACGACCGCGAGTTCGTGGTCTTCGTCGGCCCCTCGGGCTGCGGCAAATCCACGCTGCTGCGGTTGATCGCCGGCCTGGAAGAAGTCAGCGACGGCACCATTGAACTCGATGGCCGAGACATCACCGAAGTCAGCCCGGCCAAGCGCGACCTGGCGATGGTGTTCCAGACCTATGCGTTGTATCCGCACATGAGCGTGCGAAAGAACATGTCCTTCGCCCTGGACCTGGCGGGCGTGCCCAAGGCTGAGGTGGAGAAAAAGGTCAACGAAGCGGCGCGTATCCTCGAACTGGGGCCGATGCTGGAGCGCAAGCCCAAGCAACTGTCCGGCGGCCAGCGCCAACGGGTAGCGATCGGCCGGGCCATCGTGCGCAATCCGAAGATCTTCCTGTTCGACGAGCCGCTGTCCAACCTCGATGCCGCGCTGCGGGTTCAGATGCGTCTGGAGCTGGCGCGGCTGCACAAGGAGTTGCAAGCGACCATGATCTACGTGACCCACGATCAAGTCGAAGCCATGACCCTGGCCGACAAGGTGGTGGTGCTCAATGGCGGGCGCATCGAGCAGGTCGGCTCGCCGCTGGAGTTGTACCACCAGCCGGCCAACCTGTTTGTCGCCGGGTTCCTCGGCACACCGAAAATGGGTTTTCTAAAAGGTAAGGTCACCGCGTTGGACAGCCAGGGCTGTGAAGTCCTGCTGGATGCCGGCACCCGCATCAATCTGCCCTTGAACGGCGCCAGCCTGAACGTCGGCGGCCCGGTGACCCTGGGGATTCGCCCGGAACACCTGAACCTGGCGCAACCGGGCGATTGCACGCTGCAAGTCACCGCTGACGTCAGCGAGCGGCTGGGCAGCGATACCTTCTGCCACGTCGTCACGGCGTCCGGCGAGGCGCTGACCATGCGCGTTCGTGGTGACCTGGCGAGCCGCTTCGGCGAACAGCTGAACCTGCACCTGGATGCCGAGCACTGCCACTTATTCGATGCCGATGGCGTAGCGGTCACCCGCGCGCTGCGCGCCGCTGCCTGATTGCCGAGACCTGCAATGAAACTCAACCGACAAAACCTGCACCACCTCACCCCGGGCATCGCCCTGCCCGCCTACCCGTTGGGCGATATTCGCCAGGGCATCGCCCATATCGGCGTCGGCGGTTTTCACCGGGCCCACCAGGCGTACTACACCGATGCCCTGATGAATACCGGCGAAGGCCTGGACTGGGCCATCTGTGGCGTCGGCTTGCGCGCTGAAGACCGCCGCGCCCGGGACGACCTGGCCGGGCAGGACTATCTGTTCACCCTGTATGAACTGGGCGATACCGATGACACCGAAGTGCGCGTGATCGGCGCCATCAACGACATGCTGCTGGCCGAGGACGACGCCCTGGCGTTGATCGACAAACTGGCCGACCCGCAGATCCGCATCGTCTCGCTGACCATCACCGAAGGCGGCTACTGCATCGACGACAGCACCGGCGAGTTCATGGCGCAGTTGCCGCAGATCCAGCACGACCTGGCCCACCCGGACGCGCCGAAGACCGTGTTCGGTTTTCTCTGCGCCGCCCTGGCCAAACGACGGGCCAATGGCACCCGTGCGTTCACCTTGATGTCTTGCGATAACCTGCCCCATAACGGCGCGGTGACCCGCAAGGCGCTGCTGGCCTTCGCAATCTTGCGTGACGCCGAGCTGGCGCACTGGATCGACCATAACGTCAGCTTCCCCAACGCCATGGTCGACCGCATCACGCCCATGACCAGCGTCGCCCATCGCCTGCAACTGCATGACGAACATGGCATCGACGACGCCTGGCCGGTGGTCTGCGAACCGTTCGTGCAGTGGGTATTGGAGGACAAGTTCGTCAACGGTCGTCCGGCCTGGGAAAAGGTCGGCGTGCAGTTCACCGCCGACGTGACGCCCTACGAAGAAATGAAGATCAAGCTGCTCAACGGCAGCCACCTGGCCCTGACCTACCTCGGTTTCCTGAAGGGCTACCGCTTCGTCCATGAAACGATGAATGATCCACTGTTCGTACGCTACATGCGCGCCTACATGGACTTGGACGTGACGCCGCAACTGGCGCCGGTGCCCGGCATCGACCTGACCGATTACAAGAACACCCTGGTGGAGCGTTTTTCCAACCAGGCGATTGCCGATCAGTTGGAGCGAGTGTGTTCGGATGGCTCGTCTAAGTTTCCCAAGTTCACCGTGCCGACCATCAACCGCCTGATTGCCGACGGCGCCGAAACCCGGCGTGCGGCGTTGGTGGTGGCGGCCTGGGCGGTATACCTCAAGGGCGTGGACGAAAATGGCGTGAGCTACTCGATTCCCGATCCGCGGGCAGCGTTCTGCCAGGCGTTGGTGGCCGACGATGCGCTGGTGACTCAACGGATGCTGGAGGTGGAGGAGATTTTCGGCAGCGCCATCCCTCGTTCTCCGGAGTTCGTGGCAGCATTCGAGTGGTGCTGCAACAGCTTGCGCGAGCATGGCGTGACGCACACGCTGGAGCGGGTGTTGGCGGATGCAGGCTAGACTGCGTGCGTACTGAACATTATTCCTGTGGCGAGGGAGCTTGCTCCCGCTGGGCTGCACAGCAGTCCCCAAACCGGACGACGCGGTGAGTCTGACGGACCGGGTGTCAGGCATTTGGGTCTGCTTCGCAGCCCAGCGGGAGCAAGCTCCCTCGCCACGGGGGACCGTGTTCAACTGATCATTGTGTACCGAGACCCATAACCTGAGGATTTCCATGGCGAATCAACAACTGTACCTGGGCATCGACTGCGGCACCCAAGGCACCAAGGCTCTTGTGCTGGATGCAAGCAGTGGTCAGGTCCTGGGCCTGGGCGCTGCAGCCCACACGATGATCAGCGGCCCCAACGGCTGCCGCGAACAAGACACCGCGCAGTGGCTCGACGCGTTCGCCGAGGCGACTCGCCAGGCACTGGCAGCCGCGGGGGTCGATGGTCAGGCCATCCTCGGCATCGGCGTTTCCGGCCAGCAGCACGGCCTGGTGCTGCTCGATGAGCAAGGCGCCGTCCTGCGTCCGGCCAAGCTCTGGTGCGACACTGAAAGCACCCCGGAGAATGATCGGCTGCTGGCCCACCTGGGCGGCGAAAGCGGCTCTCTGGAGCGTCTGGGCGTGGTCATCGCGCCGGGCTACACGGTCTCCAAGCTGCTCTGGACCCGCGAACAGCATCCGCAGTTGTTCAACCGCATCGCCAGCGTCCTGCTGCCCCACGACTTCCTCAATCATTGGCTCACCGGGCGCCATTGCACGGAATACGGTGACGCGTCGGGCACCGGTTATTTCAACATCCGCACCCGCCAGTGGGATACGCAGTTGCTGCAGCACATCGACCCCAGCGGTCGCCTGTGCAAGGCGCTGCCGGAATTGATCGAAGCCCATCAACCGGTGGGACAGATCCTGCCGACCATCGCGGCGCACCTTGGTATCAACCCCAACGCGGTGGTGGCCAGCGGCGGAGGGGACAACATGATGGGCGCCATCGGCACCGGGAACATCCAGCCCGGCGTGATTACCATGAGCCTCGGTTCTTCCGGCACGGTCTACGCCTACTCCGCCGAGCCCGCGGTCAGCCCGCAACCATCGGTGGCGACCTTCTGCTCCTCCAGCGGCGGCTGGCTGCCGCTGATCTGCACCATGAACCTGACCAACGCCACCGGAGCGATCCGCGAGCTGTTGGCGCTGGACATCGAAACCTTCAATGCCTTGGTGGCCGAGGCCCCCATCGGCGCCGACGGCGTGAGCATGCTGCCATTTCTCAACGGCGAGCGCGTCCCCGCCTTGCCCCATGCCACGGGCAGTCTGCTGGGGCTGACCACCACCAACCTGACCCGGGCCAACCTGTGCCGGGCCGTGGTCGAGGGCACGACCTTCGGCTTGCGCTACGGCCTGGATCTGCTGCGGGCCAACGGCCTGCAGGCCCAAAGCATCCGCCTGATCGGTGGCGGCTCGAAGAGCGCGGTGTGGCGGCAGATCGTCGCCGATATCATGGACACTACGGTCATCTGCACCGAACAAAGTGAAGCGGCCGCCCTCGGAGCGGCGATCCAGGCAGCCTGGTGCCATTCAGGTTCACCCCAGGGCCTGGCCGACCTGTGCGAGCGCTGCGTCAAGCTCGACCCGGCCAGCGAAACCCGGCCGGACGCCGGGAACGTCGCGGCAGCGCAAACCGCTTATGAACGTTATCGACAGCACGTCGCAATCCTGTGAGAGCAAGCAACTATGTATCTGGTGTGTGGTGAGGCACTGTTTGATTTTTTCAGCGAAAACGAAGCGCAGGGCCCGGCCTCGCAAGTGAACTTCAAGGCGATTGCCGGCGGCTCGCCGTTCAACGTAGCGGTGGGGCTGCGGCGCCTGGGGGTGGATTCAGCCTTGTTTGCCGGGCTGTCTACCGATTACCTCGGTCGGCGGTTACACAAGGTGCTACTTGATGAAGGTGTCAGTGACCGGTATTTGCTGGAGTTCGAGGCGCCGACGACTCTGGCGATGGTGGCCGTCGGGGCCGATGGCTCGCCTCACTACAGCTTTCGCGGCGAAGGTTGCGCCGACCGCCAGCTGAGTCTGGAACATCTACCCACCCTGGGCCCCGAAGTGCGCGGCCTGCATATCGGCTCGTTTTCCCTGGTGGTGCAACCGATTGCCGACACGTTGCTGGCCCTGGCGAAACGTGAGAGCGGTCGGCGCCTGATCAGCCTGGACCCCAACGTACGGCTCAACCCGCAACCGGACATCGAGTTGTGGCGCTCGCGGATCGCGACGCTGGTGGGATATGCCGACCTGATCAAGGTCAGTGACGAAGACCTGCGCCTGCTCTATCCCGAGCTCGATCCCAGGGCGGTCATTGAAGGTTGGTTGGAGCACCGCTGCCAATTGGTGTTCCTGACGCGGGGCGGTGAAGGGGCGACGGTATTCAGCCGGCAACATGGTAGCTGGTCGGCCCCAGCCCGAGCGGTGAAGATTGCCGACACCGTAGGTGCTGGCGACACCTTTCAGGCAGCATTGATTACCTGGCTGACGGAACAGGGACTCGACTCTGTCGAAGGGATGTGTACCCTGACCCGCAAACAGATCAGCGCCATGCTCGACTTCGCCATGGGCGCTGCGGCCCTGACGTGCGGTAACACCGGACCAGACCTGCCCTACCGCCGGCAACTGGCCTGATCGGACGCATAAAAAACTGGACGCCGGGCTCGGACAATAGCCGACCCAGCGTCAGGATACCGGGTAAAGCTCGCTGTTAACGCCCGGTCATACGATGATGTTGCGCGTGGAACTGGTTGCCTGAAGCGTGGCTATGATCGAGCTCGGTACGCAGCTCGGCGATCAGGTCGTTGATCGCCCGGCAGCCGGTGAGCTTCTTGGCATCGATGTCGGTTTTGATCAAGGCCACGCGATCGGTTTCATGATCGTCGTAGATCTTGACCGTCATCGACAAGTCAGGTGACAAAGTGCATTGCGAGCGCTTGGGCAGCAGACTGCTTTCAATGATGTTTCGCATTTCGAGGGCAGATAAAAACATGGCAACTCTCTCCTGTTGAGGCGGCCAATTTATGTTCACGGCGGCGGTATTTTCGTCCGTTTCTTCCCTGCGGACTGGGACTACGAATGCCGTGCCGTTCGTTCGTTCTTGGCGTTTTCGAATAATTGAGCCCCATGAAGCGAACTCCCTGATCACACCGCAAAAAATATGCCTGTATCGTGGATATCGTCCATCGATGTAAATCAATGGCTTAGCTTCGCTGCGTGACGACTCGCTCGTGCAATTTGCATGGAAACGGTGATTTGCTCATGCAATGTGCAAGGGTTTGAATCGCCGCTGCCAACCTAGAGTAGTCCTTATTGTGATCGGCATACCGGGCACCCGTCGCCTGCCTCGAAAAAAGTGTGACGCACTGTAAAAAAATCAAAAGACGTCCACGACCGCACGCTCGGCCACGTGGCGCAAACTGTCGAAGTTGATATTGGCTCCGGAATCAATCGCCACAAGGACCTGGTCTCGCGCGCCCGTTTTCGCCACGTAATGCTTGATACCGGCGACAGCCAGCGCGCCGGACGGCTCGGTGATCGAGCGCGTATCGTCATAGATATCCTTGATCGCCGCGCAGAGTTGGTCGTCGCTCACGGTCAACACTTCATCCACGCAAAAGCGACAGATCTCAAAGCCATGGGCGCCGATCTGCGCCACCGCCACCCCGTCTGCAAAGGTTCCGACCGCAGGCAAGGAGACCCGCTCCCCGGCCGCAAGCGCCGCTTGCAAGCAAGCGGAGTGTTGCGACTCGACGCCGATGACGCGTATTTCCGGGCGCAGGTACTTCACATAGGCCGCAATCCCGGCGATCAGACCCCCACCACCAACCGGAACGAATATCGCTTCCAACCTGCCCGGGTGCTGACGCAGGATTTCCATGGCAACGGTGCCCTGCCCGGCGATCACCTCAGGATCATCGAACGGCGAAACGAACTCCCGTCCGGTCTGCCGGGCCAGCTCCAGCGCGTATGCCAGGGCGAACGGGAAGCTCTCGCCATGCAGCAGCGCTTCGGCGCCCCGGTTGCGCACGCCCAGCACCTTCAATTGCGGGGTGGTCGAAGGCATGACGATGCTCGCCGAAATCCCCAGCTCCCGCGCCGCCAGCGCGACGCCCTGGGCATGATTGCCGGCCGATGCAGTGATGACGCCCATGGCCCGCTGCTCGGGCGTCAGCTGCACCAGCTTGTTATAGGCGCCGCGGATCTTGAAGGAAAAGGTCGGTTGCAGGTCTTCGCGCTTGAGCAGGATCCGGTTGCCCAGGGCCTCGGACAGCGCAGGCGCCGGTTGCAGCGGCGTGTGCACGGCCAGTTCGTACACTGGCGCGGCGAGGATTTTCTTGACGTAGTGTTCCAGCAAGGCTTGTTCGGCGGGGGTAACGGGCATGGCGGTCTCCTGGTTTGGGCGGAACCCGGGAGACAGAAAGAAAAAACCCGCCTCCAGGGCGGGTTGGGTGCAGCCGTCAGCTAGCCCGCCATATAAGGAATGGCGGTAATAATGCTTGGCTGGCTGGGCAGTATGGTCAGGGTCATGGCTGGAAGTTAGCTCGGGGGGTGGGGGTGAGTCAATGGCGTCGTGGCGGTGGGCTATGTTTCTTGCGGGGCCTGTGGGAGCAAAGCCTGCTCGCGATGGCGGCCTGAATTTTCGTGTATATATCCGTTGCTGCGGTAACGGCTTCTTACGGTTCCGCCTTTACGGCGGGTCACTTTTGAAAAGGCGCCAAAAGTAACCAAAAGCGCCTCGCCCCACCACTGGGCACCTCGCCAGGGCTCGGTGTTCCCTCACTCCGGCATTGCTCCGTGGGCCCGCCGCGAAGGACCATCCATGGTCCAGCGCGGCTATCCCGGCATCCATGCCGGGATGCCCACTGCGCAATGCCTGCGTTCGGCCCTTGTGGTTAACGGGGCGCCCAAGATCAAAAGCAAAGCAAAAGCAAAAGCAAAGCGGCCTGACAGCCGACCTGGCGCTTGCCGTTGTACTTGGACCCTGTGGGAGCGAGCCTGCTCGCGATGGCGGTCTGGCAGTCGACCTGGATTTTCGTGTGTATATCCATTGCTACGGTAACGGCTTCTTACGGTTCCGCCCTTACGGCGGGTAACTTTTGAAAGGCGTCAAAAGTAACCAAAAGCGCCTTGCCCCACCACTGGGCACCTCGCCAAGGCTCGGTGTTCCCTCACTCCGGCATTGCTCCGTGGGCCCGCCGCGAAGGACCATCCATGGTCCAGCGCGGCTATCCCGGCATCCATGCCGGGATGCCCACTGCGCAATGCCTGCGTTCGGCCCTTGTGGTTAACGGGGCGCCTGAGATCAAGAGCAAAGCAAAAGCAAAAGCAAAAGCAAAAGCCAGGCGGCCTTATAGCCGACTTGGTGCTTCTCGTCGTACTTGGACCCTGTGGGAGCGGGCTTGCCCGCGAAGGCGGCCTGACAGCCGACCAATCTCCTGCGGTTATACCCAATCCCATTGTGGGAGCGAGCCTGCTCGCGATAGGGCCGGCGCAGCTTGCATCAATATGTCTGATGCACCGCCATCACGAGCAGGCTCGCGGCCACAGGGTTCGCGGTGATGGTGGAGGCTTGATTAATCATTTAAGCCCCACTTTGTACAACGCCCCGCTGTCCTCATCCGTCAGCACATACAAGTAGCCGTCCGGTCCTTGCCGCACGTCACGAACCCGTTCGCCAAGTTCACCGAGCAGGCGTTCTTCGTGGACGACCTTGTCACCGTCGAATTCCAGGCGGATCAGTTCCTTGGATGCCAGGGCACCGATGAACACATTGTGTTGCCAGGGCTGGAAGCGGTCGCTGTCATAGAACGCCATGCCGCTGAGTCCCGGTGACACTTCCCAGACGTGCAGCGGGCCGACCGTGCCTTCAACGGTCTTGCCCTGGGCTTCTGGAATCGGCGCGCCGGAATAGTTGTCGCCGTGGGTTGCCAGCGGCCAGCCATAGTTCTTGCCGCGCTCGATCAGGTTCAATTCATCGCCCCCCTTCGGCCCATGCTCGTTCTCCCATAACGTTCCGTTCCAGGGATTGAGCGCCGCGCCTTGGGGGTTGCGGATGCCATAGGACCAGATCTCGGGCCGGACGTTTTTCTGCCCGACAAAAGGGTTGTCGTCCGGCACCTTGCCGTCGGGGTAGATGCGCACGATCTTGCCTTGCAGCTTGTCCAGGTCCTGGGCGGTGGGCCGGTCGTTGTTTTCCCCCAGGGTGATGAACAGATAGCCGTCCCGGTCGAAAACCAGGCGCGAGCCGAAATGGTTGCCCGTGGACAGTTTGGGTTGCTGGCGGAAGATCACGTTGAAGTTCTTCAAGGTTTTCAAATCGTCGGACAGTTGCCCGCGTCCGACAGCGGTGCCGGCCTTGTCGTCCGGACCGGCCTCGGCATACGACAGGTAAACGGTACGGTCCTGCTTGAAGTCCGGTGACAGCACCACGTCCAGCAGTCCGCCCTGGCCTTTGGCCCAGACTTGCGGCACGCCCCCCAGCGGTTCGGACAGTTTCCCGTCAGGACCGATCACCCGCAGGTTGCCCGGGCGCTCGGTGACCAGCATGCCCTGCCCCGGCAGGAACGCGATCGACCAAGGGTGTTCAAGCCCCTTGACCACGGCGGTCAGTTCGAGCGTGCCCTCTTCGCTCTTGAGCTGCTGGGTTGATTCGGCAGAGGCCGGCATGGAAAGGGTCAGGACAGCGCTGGCGCAAAAGGCGGCCAGGAGTGTTTTACGCAACATGCACACTTCCTTCTGTGGGATTGAAAAGTGGCAACCTAGCGGTTGTCCTGTGGACTCCTGGGCGGCGTCGGCGATTCGATGGTGGGCCGTGGCGAACCCGGCGGCTGGCCGGACCTGGGATAGCCGTTGCCGATCCCGCCGTTTTCCAGGGTGGGTGGGCGTGGCACCGGCACCGTTGGATTGTTGTGGATCATCGGCACATTGGGCCGGGTGCCCTGCATGCTGTTGGGATTGGCCCGTCGCGTCGGGCTGTTGTAGGGATTGCTGTTTCCCGGCAGGTTCTGCGCCAGTTGCTGCGGGCCGGGCGGTGGAGCAGCCTGGACAGTTGCCGCCAGGAATAGCGTCGTGATAGCCAGCATCAGCCTGTACATTCGAGCACCCTCTTGGTTTCAGGCATATCGAAAACACGCTACGCCGTAGGTTCGCAGTTGTTAAGCGAAATGTGTTAAGCGAAGTGTCCGGGCAAATGTAACGAGGAGTCTCTAAACAGCCGTTCAGGCAATGAGCCAGCCAGCGCACGGGGGAAACTTTTTTCAAAGGCGAGAGGTCACCAGAGAGACACCCATCGGCAAGGAAATAACACCACCATGGCACGGGCAATCTGGAAAGGCGCAATCAGTTTCGGGCTGGTCCACATTCCCGTGGCGCTGGTATCGGCCACCTCTTCACAGGGCGTGGATTTCGATTGGCTGGACAAACGCAGCATGGAGCCGGTGGGCTATAAGCGGGTGAACAAAGTCACCGGCAAGGAAGTGACCAAGGAAGATATCGTCAAGGGCGTCGAGTACCAGAAAGGTCAGTACGTGCTGCTCAGCGAAGAGGAAATCCGCAACGCCCATCCGAAGTCCACCCAGACCATCGATATCTTTTCCTTCGTCGACAGCGAAAAGATCCCCCTGCAAAACATCGACACGCCCTACTTCCTGGCGCCCGACAAGCGCGGCGGCAAAGTCTATGCCCTGCTGCGCGAAACCCTGGTCAAGACCAACAAGGTGGCGCTGGCCCTGGTGGTGCTGCACACCCGTCAACATCTGGCGGCGCTCATGCCGTTGGAGTCTGCGCTGGTGCTGGTGATGCTGCGCTGGCCAGCGGAAGTGCGCGGGCTGGACATCCTCGAACTGGGCGATGAAGTCACCGACCCGACTCTTGCCAAGGGCGAGTTGGAAATGGCCAAGCGCCTGGTACAGGACATGAGCGCTGACTGGTCGCCGGAGGAATATCGCGACAGTTTCCAGGAGAAAATCATGGAGCTGGTGGAGAAGAAGGCCAACGAAGGCCGGCTCGAAGCGGTGGAAACCGATCCGGGCGAAGACCAGCGCAAGACCGCCGATGTCATCGACCTTACCGAACTGCTCAAGCGCAGCCTGGGCGGCAAAGGCAAGGCATCGGGCAAGACCGCCGAGAAGACCTCTGCGAAGCCCGCGAAGACCAGCAAATCCACTCCCGCAAAAAAAGCCACCAAGGCCTCTCGGGGCTAAACTCAGGATGCCAGCTATACAAGGGAATCTGTCATGGCCAAGGCCGAGCATGAATCTGCCCGCGTTTCCAATGCTGTTCAGGATGAAAAACCAAACCAAAGCCGTAAAAGTCAAAAAAAACGGCTCCCCGAACGCCTGATGCCACAACTGGCGACGCCGGTGGAACAGCCGCCCACCGGTGAATGGCGCTATGAGGTCAAATTCGACGGCTACCGATTGCTGGCCCGCATCGAGCAAGGCGAGGTGCGCCTGTTCAACAGCGAGCATCAGGATTGGACCGAACGCCTGCAATTGCACGCCGAAGCCCTGGCCGAGCTAGGCCTGGAAGACAGTTGGCTGGACGGTGACCTGATCCTGCTGGATGACGCCGGCCAGTCCGACCCGGTAGCCCTGCGCGATTGCTTCGAGATCGGTCGCACCGTGGACATGGTCTATGTGCTGTTCGATGCGCCGTTTCTCAACGGCGTGGACTTACGGCAGACGCCGGTGGAGGAGCGTCGTGCGGCGTTGAAAAAAGTCCTCCGGAATAATGCCGGCAAGCGGCTGAGGTTTTCCGAAGCGTTCTGCGCCAACGAAGACGAGATCCTCGAAAGCGCCAGCGCCCTGGCCCTGGACGGCGTCGTCGGCAAGCGCTTGGGCAGTCCTTATGTGTCGCGGCGCAGCAGCGATTGGGTCGATCTCAAGTGTCGGCTGCGCCAGGCCTTCGTCATCGTCGGGTTTACCCAGCCCCCGGGCAGGCGCAACGGCTTCGGCGCATTACTGCTCGCGGTCAACGGTCCGACGGGTCTGGAATATGCCGGCCGGGTCAGTGCAGGCTTCACTCAGGCTCGGATCAAGGCGCTGCATGAGCAACTGAGCGCACAGTTGCGCGACAGCTCACCGCTGAGCAAACCCCTCAGCGGAGCCCAAGGGCGAGGTGTGCAGTGGGTCGAGCCTGCCCAGGTCTGCGAGGTGGAGTTCACCGAATGGAGCAGCAGCGGCATCGTCAAGCGGGCGAGTTTCGTGGAGCTGCTGGCTGACATGCCGGTAGGGAAAGTGGTGCACGAGCATCCTGTGCCGACCAGGACCCTGGCGTCGAGCACCAGGCGCAGCAGGAAAAAAACCGTAGAGATCGAAGGCGTGACAATCACTCACCCCGAGCGTGTGATCGACAGCGTCAGCGGCGTGCAGAAAGTCGAACTGGCCCAGTATTACGCCGACATCGCGCCGTGGATCCTGCCCTGGCTGCACCAGCGGCCCGTTGCCTTGTTGCGGGCGCCGGACGGGATTGGCGAGGAGCAGTTCTTCCAGAAGCACGCGGATCGCCTCGACATTCCCCACATCAAGCAATTGAGCCCGCAACTGGACCCAGGCCATGCGGCGCTGATGGGAATCGACAATGTGCAATCGCTGGTCAGCGCCGCACAGATGGGCAGCGTGGAACTGCACACCTGGACAGCCACCCATGACCGGATCGAAACGCCGGATCTGTTTGTCCTGGACCTCGACCCCGATCCATCACTGCCCTGGAGCGCCATGCTCGAAGCGACTCGCATGACGCTGTCGGTGCTCGACGAACTGGGTTTACAGGGCTTCCTGAAAACCAGCGGCGGCAAGGGCATGCATGTAATCGTACCGTTGGCCCGCAGTGAAGGCTGGGACACGACCAAGGCGTTCGCCAAGGCCATCTCGCAGTTCCTGACCCGCCAGATGCCTCAACAGATCACCGCCACCATGGGACCGAAGAACCGGGTCGGGAAAATTTTCGTCGATTACCTGCGCAATGCTCGCGGTGCCAGCACCGTGACCGCCTACTCGGTCCGCGCGCGGCCAGGCCTGCCGGTCTCGGTGCCGATTGCCCGGGCCGAGCTGGATGGTCTGCGTAACGCTCAGCAATGGGATATCCACACCGCCCTGGAGCGAGCCAGGGGGTTGAAAGCCGATCCATGGGAGGGCTACAGCCATCGTCAGCGGATCACGGCCAGGATGTGGGAGCAATTGGGGGCGCAAGCGCCTGAAGGGTGAGCACCGATCACCTGGCAGTAGCCAAACCTGGGGCAGTAGCTAAACCTGTGGCAGTAAGCAAACCTGTGGCAGTAAGCAAACCTGTGGCGAGGGAGCTTGCTCCCGCTCGAGTGCGCAGCGCTCGCAAGCTTTTTCGGGGGCCGCTTCGCAGCCCAGCGGGAGCAAGCTCCCTCGCCACAAGCAAGCTCCCTCGCCACAAGGGTCTGTGTTATAGAAAGACCGTGGTCAGATCCAGACGAAAATCGCCAGCAACCCGCCAAAGAATGCCCATTTCTGCAAGTAATACAGCTTGCGGTTACGTTTCTTCAGGGCCTTGCCTCGCAAGCGGATCTTGTAGAGGCGGGAAAACGCGCGGTTCAAGCCGCCGGTCTTGTCACCGGCATCGTTGGGCGCGCCGGCGGCAGCCATGACGGTACGGCTGAACCAGCGGTTGAACGCCGTGGCCCAGCGATACTTCATCGGGCGCTCCACATCACAGAACAGAATAATGCGGTTGTGCGGCGTGGTGTTCTCGGCGAAGTGAATGAAGGTCTCGTCAAACACCACCGCCTCGCCGTCGCGCCAGTGGTAATGCTCGCCGTCGACATTGATGTAGCAACCAGCATCGTTGGGCGTCTCCAGGCCCAGGTGATAGCGATAGGACCCGGCATAGGGGTCGCGGTGGCGCACCAGTTTCGAACCCGGCGGCAACTCGGCGAACATCGCCGCCTTGATCGAGCCGATGCTCTGCACCAACTCCGTGGTGCGCGGGCACAACTTCATGGCCGACGGATGGCTATCGCCATACCACTTCAGGTAGAAACGTTTCCAACCGGTCTTGAAGAACGAATTGAAGCCGACGTCATCGTACTGGTCGGAGCGCTTGATCGCCCCCGCCCGCAGCAGTTCCTGGCCCTCGGCGCGGATCTCTTCCCAGTGCGCCTGCAACGGGCTCAGGTCGGGAAAATCCTCAGGACGCAAGAACGGTCGGTTGGGCAGTTTCGAACACAGGTACAGCAGGCAGTTGATCGGTGCCAGGAACGAAGAGTGATCGCTCAACTGGCGACCGAGCTTGTGCCGCACGCGACCGCGCAGGTGCACATAAGCAATGGAGACGATGTAGAGCGCGACAATGATGAGTTTCACGGAGTTCGTCACAGGTTCGGGAGTGAACAGGCTGCATTCTTCGGCCAACCAAGCGGCAAGGAAGATGGGCAGCGGGTGAGATGGCAATTTAGCCACATTTTGTAACCGAAGGTTATCCCAGAGTTGTGAAAAACTGTCTTGCCCAGGCAATACCCTATCGTTCAGGCGGCCAGATCAGTACAATCGCCGCCAAACTTCACGCGCCCCCTTGGCCGATACCGCTCATCCGGTTTCGGCGCACGTCTACCGGACCAGGCGCTCCGTATGCAGCTGTCCTCTTATGCCGGATGGACCCTTGCGCTTGCGACCGCAAAGCCTTTGCACGGCCGGTAACAACGCAGACAGGTACTCGACAGGTACTGCCGCACCCTAGCTACTCTGAATGTTCCGCAGGATAAACCTTTGATCTCTACAGCTAACATCACGATGCAGTTCGGCGCCAAGCCGCTGTTCGAAAACGTCTCGGTCAAGTTTGGCGCGGGCAACCGCTACGGCCTGATCGGCGCCAACGGTTGCGGCAAGTCGACCTTCATGAAAATCCTCGGCGGGGACCTCGAGCCTTCCGGCGGCCAGGTGATGCTCGAGCCGAACGTGCGCCTGGGCAAGCTGCGCCAGGATCAATTCGCTTACGAACAGTTCACCGTGATCGACACCGTCATCATGGGTCATGAAGAGCTGTGGAAGGTCAAGGCCGAGCGTGACCGTATCTACTCGTTGCCGGAAATGACCGAAGAAGACGGCATGGCCGTCGCCGAGCTGGAAACCGAGTTTGCCGAAATGGACGGCTACACCGCCGAGTCCCGTGCCGGCGAACTGCTGCTGGGCCTGGGCATCCCTCTGGAACAACATTTCGGCCCGATGACCGAAGTCGCCCCCGGCTGGAAACTGCGGGTATTGCTGGCTCAGGCACTGTTCTCGGATCCGGAAGTGCTGTTGCTCGACGAACCGACCAACCACCTGGACATCAACACCATTCGCTGGCTGGAAAACATTCTCACGGCGCGTAACAGCACCATGATCATCATTTCCCACGACCGGCACTTCCTCAACAGTGTCTGCACCCACATGGCCGACCTGGACTACGGCGAGCTGCGCCTGTTCCCGGGCAACTACGACGAGTACATGATCGCGGCCACCCAGTCCCGTGAGCAACTGCTGTCGGACAACGCCAAGAAGAAGGCCCAGATCGCCGAGTTGCAGACCTTCGTCAGCCGCTTCTCGGCCAACGCCTCGAAAGCCAAGCAGGCGACCTCCCGCGCCAAGCAGATCGACAAGATCCAGCTGGCCGAGGTCAAGCCATCGAGCCGCGTGAGCCCGTTCATCCGCTTCGAACAGACCAAGAAACTGCATCGCCAGGCGGTGACCGTCGAGCGCATGTCCAAGGGCTTCGACGGCAAGACCTTGTTCAAGAACTTCAGCTTCACCGTCGAAGCCGGCGAGCGCGTGGCGATCATCGGCCCCAACGGCATCGGCAAGACCACCCTGCTGCGCACCCTGATGGGCGAGCTGACCCCAGACGCTGGCGCAGTGAAGTGGACCGAAAGCGCGGAGCTGGGTTATTACGCCCAGGACCACGCCCATGACTTCGAAGACGACGTCAGCCTGTTCGACTGGATGGGCCAGTGGACCCAGGGCGAACAGATGATCCGTGGCACCCTGGGCCGCATGCTGTTCTCCAACGACGAGATCCTCAAGTCGGTCAAGGTCATCTCCGGTGGCGAACAGGGCCGCATGCTGTTTGGCAAGCTGATCCTGCAGAAGCCGAACGTGCTGGTGATGGACGAACCGACCAACCACCTGGACATGGAATCCATCGAGGCCTTGAACCTGGCGCTGGAAAACTACCCCGGCACCCTGATCTTCGTCAGCCACGACCGTGAGTTCGTATCGTCCCTGGCCACCCGCATCATCGAATTGAGCGCCGATGGCGTGGTGGACTTCAGCGGCACCTACGATGACTACCTGCGCAGTCAGGGTGTGATGTTCTAAGACTATCCCTGAGCTGCAAGCCAAAAGCCCTGTCCCTGGTGACGGGGCTTTTTGCATCCTGCGGAGCCAAGCTTGCTCGCGATCAGGTCGTGTCAGTCGACATCTTCGCTACTGAGCCACCGCTATCGCGAGCAGGCTCGCTCCCACAAGGGTTCTCGGGTGTTCATATGTCCCGCATTCACCACAAATGCCCTGTGGGAGCCAAGCTTGCTCGCGATCAGGTCGTGTCAGCCGACATCCCCGCCACTGATTCACCGCTATCGCGAGCAGGCTCGCTCCCACAAGGATTCTCGGGTGTTCATATATCCCGCATTCGCCACAAATGCCCTGTGGGAGCGAGCCTGCTCGCGATGAGGCCCTGACATCCGGCACAAATTGAACCCGCTTACGCCTACCCATTTAGTTAGCCTGCTTCCTTTTACGCTTGCCTCGCGCCATGATGGGGCTCTCTTACCGCCGCCCGCGAACGAGCCACATGTCCACGCAGCCTGCCGCCCCCAGTTCACTGTCGATCACCTTGCAGATCGTCTCCATCGTCTTCTATACCTTTATCGCGTTTCTGTGCATCGGTCTGCCGATTGCCGTGTTGCCGGGCTATGTGCACGAGCAGTTGGGCTTCAGCGCAGTGGTGGCCGGGTTGACCATCGGTTCGCAGTACCTGGCGACGCTGCTCAGCCGCCCCATGGCCGGGCGGCTGTCGGACAGCGTCGGCACCAAGCGGGCGATTGTCTATGGATTGTCGGGGATTGTGCTCAGCGGCTTGCTGACGCTGCTCTCGACGCTCTTGCAGAGTCTGCCGCTGACCAGCCTGTCGATTCTGATCGCCGGACGTTTGCTGCTGGGCGTGGCCCAGGGGCTGATTGGCGTGGGCACCATCAGTTGGTGCATGGGCCAGGTGGGGGTGGAACACACCGCCCGCTCGATTTCCTGGAACGGCATCGCCTCGTACGGTGCCATCGCCATTGGCGCCCCGCTGGGGGTGGTGATGGTGCAAGCGCTGGGGTTCGCCAGCCTGGGCATTGCCTTGTCATTGCTGGGCGGTGCGGCGCTGTTACTGATCCGCAACAAGCCATCGGTACCGGTCATCCGCGGCGAGCGCCTGCCCTTCTGGGCGGTGTTCGGACGCATTGCACCGTACGGCGCCGGCCTGAGCCTGGCTTCGATCGGCTACGGCACGCTCACGACATTCATCACGCTGTTTTACGCCAGTCGCGGCTGGACCGGTGCCGCCTGGTGCCTGACGGTCTTCGGTGTCTGCTTCATCCTGGCGCGGCTGGTGTTCATCTCCAGCATCGCCCGCTTCGGCGGCTTCAACTCGGCCATCGCCTGCATGAGCATCGAAACCCTGGGGCTGGTGTTGCTCTGGATTGCACCGAACACCGCGTTCGCCCTGGTCGGGGCCGGGCTGGCCGGCTTCGGGCTGTCCCTGGTGTATCCGGCGCTTGGCGTCGAAGCCATCAAGCAAGTGCCCAATACCAGCCGAGGCGCGGGCTTGAGCGCATACGCAGTGTTCTTCGACCTGGCGTTGGCGATCGCCGGCCCCTTGATGGGTGCGGTTGCCCTGAACATGGGCTATTCGTCGATCTTTTTCTGCGCCGCATTGCTGTCCGTTACCGGACTGGGCCTGACCCTGCTGCTGCGTCGCCGCGCGGTAAAAGCCGATTATTGATCAGCGGTCCTCATCCCGGCCCGGCTCGCCTTACTCAAGGCCTGACTGAAGAAACGGTCGGCCTCGGTGATCATCGTGCGGTGGATGTCCTTGCGATCGACCCCGTCGGCATCGGTGCACAGCGCCGGCATCGCGGCGATCTGCTCATCGGTGCATGGCGCCAGGAATACAAAGTGCCCAGCGCCAGCCAAGGTCTTGAAGTCCGGTGCAATGGGCAGCTTGCGGGCCAATGCCGCGGCGTTCTTGTCGAAAGCCACCAGCTTGTCACCGTCGCCGCTGTAGAGCAGAACCGGGACATGCACATCGGCCAGGGTATGACGGCCGAACTTCAGGCTCAACGGCGCCATCAGCAACAAGGCTCGAACCCGGGGGTCGGCTTGCGGTTGCAGGTCGTCGCGATCGGCGATCAGTTCGCCCTGAGTGTTGCAGGCATCACGGTCGTCCGGCCGCTCCTGACAGTAACGACGTAGCCGATTGAGGTCCGGCGTGGCCCCGGACAGAATCAGTGCAGTCTCGCCACCGGCGGAATAGCCGATCACCCCCACCTGCCCGGCATCGACGAACGGCGCCAGCATCGGGTCGTTCAGCGTCGCGGTGATCGCCTGGGAAATCTGGATCGGTCGCCCATACAGGTTGCTGAGGGTGCCGAGCCGGCTGTGATCCTGGGCGTTGTCGCCGGGATGGATCACCGCCACCACCACGAAGCCCTTGCGCGCCAGTGACGTGGCCAGGTCATGCAGGGCCAGTGGGGTGCCAGTGTTGCCATGGGACAGCATCAGCAGGGGGAAGCGGCCGATGGCGATCCTGGCGTCGGGCGCAGCATCGATCTGGTAGCCACCCAGCGGGCTGGATTGCTCCGCATCGGTGGAAGGATAGAAGGCGATGGCGTGCATCGGCTGTTGATCCAGCGGATCGAGGAAAACCAGCTCATGGAAACCCGCACTCCAATGCGCACGCAACCCAGGCGCGGCCTGCACCGAAGCCAGGCCGCCGAACAGGCAAAGCAGTATGGCTGCACCAAGACGTATCATCGCACTTTCCACTTTCACCGCCTGGCGGCGCGCCAGCGACTCACAGCCCTGGCCTGCATAACCTGCGCCAGAAGCCCAACGCCAGATGCAGAAAAACCCTGCACCCAGACCATCAATGATGATCAGAATACAGAGTTTTCCAGAGGTTGCTTCAAGCGCCTGGTTTTTTTACCCAAGGCTTACGCAGCGGCGAATTGTTCGCCGATTTGGGCCTTGGCTTCGCTCATGGCCTTGGTGCGCATATCGTCACCATAAGCCAAGCCCTCTGCCCGGATGAATTCAATGTCGGTGATACCAAGGAAACCGAACAACACCTTCAAATAATCTTCATGGGCCACACCACTGGGCTGGCCGGCATGCAGGCCACCGGCGGTGGATACGATCACCAATTTCTTACCGCCGCACAGGCCTTGCGGACCCGCTTCGGTGTAACGAAAGGTCTGACCAGCCACGGCGATGCGGTCGATCCAGGCCTTGAGCTGCGTCGGGATGCTGAAGTTATACATGGGCGCAGCAATGACAATCGCGTCGGCTGCCTGGAACTCAGCCATCGTCGCGGCGCTGAGTTCAGCCTCGTGTTGCAAGGCTGCGTCGCGCAGTTCAGCGCTGGTGCCGGCAGCAACCAGGGTCTGGGCGGAGAAATGGCTGATGGCGTCGGCGGCCAGGTCGCGGTAAGTCACCACGGTTTGTGGCTCGGCGGCTTTCCAGGCCTGGACCACCTCACGGCTCAGTTGGCGGGAAGCGGAGTTGTCGCCAAGGATGCTGGAATCAATGTGCAAGAGTTTCATACGTGTGCTCTCCAAGTGAGGATCGCAAACAGGCGATCAGATGCGGACAATCCTATCGATGAAAGCAATGGTCGATAAGGCGGCAAAAATGCGATAGTTCGTCCCACTCACAGGACAATCGAGACCGCCATGCAAGACCTCAACGATCTTTATTACTTTGCCAAAGTCGTCGAAGCCGGCGGTTTCGCGGCGGCCGGGCGTTCGCTGGGCATTCCCAAGTCGCGGCTGTCACGGCGCATCGCCGAGCTGGAAGAGCGCTTGGACGCCCGCCTGCTGCAACGCACCACACGGCAGTTGAAACTGACCGCGGTGGGCGAACGTTATCTGCGCCATTGCCAGGCTATGTTGCTGGAGGCGGAGATGGCCGCCGAGGCGGTGGCAAGCATGTCCAGCGCGCCGCGCGGGCGTCTGCGGGTCTCGAGCCCGGTAGGCCTGGCCCATGAAATGCTGGCCGGGTTGGTCGCCAGCTTCCTGGACAAGTATCCGCAGGTTCAGTTGGAGATGATCTTGCTCAATCGCCGCGTGGACCTGATCAGCGAGGGCATCGATGTCGCGTTGCGGGTGCGCGACATCGGCGATGAAGACCCGCTGCTGATGACCCGGCGCCTGCGCCAGGCACGGCTGGTCATGGTGGCCAGTCCGGCATTCGTCGAAGGGCGACGGATCGAAACGCCCGAGGATCTGCGGCAGCTACCAGTACTCGGAGCGCTGGAGGCTGATCGACTGGTGCACTTGCGGTTGCTCCAAGGCGATGGGCAAAGTGTCGAAATGGCGCTGGAAGCACGTCTGGGCATCGATGATTTCATTGTCCGCCGCGCCTGCGCCCTCGCAGGCATCGGCTTCACGCTGCTGCCGACCATGTATTGCGAGCAGGAATTGCAGGACGGTACGTTAGTGGAGTTATTGCCCGGGTGGTCATTACCCGATGGTTGGCTGCAAGCGGTCTATCCGCACCGTCGAGGCGTGTTGCCGGCGGTCAGGGCCTGGATCGACCATTTGGTCGAAGCATTCAACCGCTGTGGAGACAGGACGCTATGAGTTGGAACGAAGAGCAGGTCGCGCAGTTCTGCCTGGGCCTGCCCGGGGCGCAGGAAGATTACAAGTGGGGCGGCGTGCGGGTGTTTTCCGTCGCCGGCAACAAGATGTTTGCCCTTCAGGGCCTGCGCGGGGACTCACTGGCGTTCAAGGTCGACAAGGATCTGTTTCTCGGCCATTGCGACCGTCCCGGCATTCATCCGGCGCCTTACCTGGCGCGGGCCCAGTGGATCATCATGCAGGTGCCCTACCCGCTGGGCGCCGAGGAGCTGCGTGGCCTGCTGCAACGCTCCCACCAGTTGGTCGTGAGCAAGTTGCCCAAGCGCACGCAGGTCGGCCTCCTGATTTAGAACAGGGTCAGCAGGCGTCCGAGGAACAACTGGTCGATCCAGAACACCTGGTGCAACAGCACGATAAACCAGAACACCACCTGGAACGACACCTTGCGGGTCTTGTGGCGAAACGCTTGCTGTGCCAGCAGCGCCCCCGGCCAGCCACCCGCCAATTCCACCGCGTGCAAGACGTTCTCCGGAGTGCGCCAGGCGTCGGCGCGGGCCTTGCGCTTGTCGCTCCAGTACAGCAGAAACGCCACCGCGCTGACGACGCCATAGGCCACCATCGGCACCCAGGATATCGCCCGTAACCCCAGCAGCAGCGAACCGGTCAGCGGCAAGGCACACAACAGCGCAAATGCAACCAGCTTCAGCCGCAGGTTCTTCACGGCGCCCTCGCTGCTGCGCGCCGTGCGGTTACGGGGGCCTGCGTCATTCATGGCTTGGCGGCGGTCCAGTCAACCCAGCCAAACTGCCAGGTTGCCAGGATCAGCAGGCCGAAGGCGATCCGGTACCAGGCGAACACGGCGTAACTGTGGCTGGCGATGAAACGCAACAGGCCCTTGACCGCGATCATCGCGAAAATGAAAGCGGTGACGAAGCCGACGGCGAACACCGGGAAGTCCGCCGGGACGAACAACTCGCGGTACTTGTAGCCGGAATAGACCGCAGCGCCGACCATGGTCGGCATTGCCAGGAAGAACGAAAACTCGGTCGCGGTCTTTCGCGACAGGCCGAACAACAGCCCGCCGATAATGGTCGAGCCGGAGCGGGAGGTGCCGGGGATCATCGCCAGGCACTGGGCCAAGCCGACTTTCAAGGCTTCTTTCCAGGTGATGTCGTCCACTGTCTCGGCGTGCACCTGATGCTGGCGTTTCTCCGCCCAGAGCATCACGAAGCCACCTATCACCAGCGCCGCCGCCACGGTGATCGGGTTGAACAGGTAATGATGAATCCAGTCGGCCAACAGTACGCCCAGTACCACCGCAGGCAGGAAGGCGATCAACAGATTGGCCGTGAAACGCCGGGCGCTGGGCTGGGTTGGCAAGCCCAGCACCACGTCGAAGATCTTGCGCCGGAACTCCCAGACCACCGCGAGGATGGCGCCCAGCTGGATAATGATATTGAACGCCATCGAGCGCTCGCCTCCGAACTGAAGCAGGTCGGCGACGATAATCTGGTGCCCCGTGCTGGAAATCGGCAGAAACTCCGTCAAACCCTCTACCACGCCAAGAATCAGTGCCTGAAAGGCGGTCCACAAATCCATTCATCCCCCAAAAACAAGCTTTTTATGCAGGTTTCGTCATGTTCAAGTGTTTTGCAAATGCACGCAGCGGGCAGCACCATAACCGTGACCGCTCTGAAAAAACCAATGAAACAATCAACTTGCGCTCAGGTTTTGCGCTGCGGGGCCGAAATCCTATCAGACAAGCACTGATAACGCTGCCGCGTTATACCTGAGGTCAGTCAGGCGTTCCCGCGTGATGCAACAGCGCCGACGGTGGTTGATGACAAGAATAAAAACCGGAGTAATAGCGTATGAATAGCTTGCGCAGTGTGTCGATCAGCCGACGCTTGTGGCTCATCCTGGTCGTGGCCATCGTGATGCTGTTCACGTTGGGCGCCTTGATGCTCAAGCAGATCCACAACGACCTTTATCAGGCCAAGGTGCAGAAAACCCAACATGTGGTGCAGACCGCCAGTGGCGTGCTGACTTACTACCATGGCCTGGAAACGGCAGGCACCCTGAGCCGCGACGCCGCGCAGAAACAAGCGCTCAGTGCCGTGCGCGGCCTGCGTTACAACGACACCGATTACTTCTGGATCAATGACCTGACGCCCGTCATGGTCATGCACCCGACCAACCCGAAGCTGGAAGGCCAGAACCTCTCGTCGATCCGCGACCCGAACGGTTTTGCGTTGTTCAACGAGATGGTCGCCATCGCCAAGTCCAAGGGCGCCGGCATGGTGGATTACCTCTGGCCGAAGCCGGGCGCCGAGGCGCCGGTAGGCAAGACCTCCTACGTCAAACTGTTCGAGCCGTGGGGCTGGGTCATCGGTTCAGGCGTCTATGTGGACGACGTCCAGGCTGAATTCCGTTCCCAGCTGATCCAAGCCTCGGCCATCGGCCTGGCGATCACGCTGATCATGGCCTTGCTGTTAACGCTGATCGTGCGCAGCATCGTGCGACCGTTGCAGGAAACCGTTAATGCAATGGCGAACATTGCCAGCGGCGAGAGCGACCTGACCCGCACCCTCGACACCCACGGCCAGGACGAAGTCACCCAGTTGGCGCGACACTTCAATGCTTTCACCGCCAAGCTGCGCCAGGTGGTCGGTCAGTTGCAGGATTCGGCCAGCGCGCTGGGGCAATCTTCCAACGAATTGGGCAACGACGCCACCCAGGCTCAGGAGCGCAGCCAGCAGCAGTCGCAACAAATGGAGCTGGTAGCGACGGCCATCAACGAAGTGACCTATGGCGTACAGGACGTGGCGAAGAACGCCGAACACGCCGCCAGCGAAATGCGCGACGCAGAATCCCAGGCCCAACAGGGCCAGATCAATATCGACGGCAGCTTGCAACAGATCGATCGACTCTCCCAGACCATCGACCAGGCAGTGGAAGTGATCCGCACCCTGGCGAGCGAAAGCACGCAGATCGGCAGCGTCCTGGAAGTGATCCGCTCGATTGCCGAGCAGACCAACCTGCTCGCCCTGAACGCCGCGATCGAAGCGGCCCGTGCCGGGGAGCAGGGCCGTGGCTTCGCGGTGGTGGCCGATGAAGTACGGCTGCTGGCCCAACGCACCCAGAAGTCCACCGCTGAAATCCAGGCGATGATCGAACGCCTGCAAAACCATTCCGAAGCTGCGGTGAAAGTCATCAGCGACAGCAGCCGCGCCTCACAATTGACCATCGAGCAGGCCGGCCTGGCGGGCGCCAGTCTCAATGCCATCGGCCAGGCCCTGCGCAACCTCAACAGCCTGAACGCGTCTATCGCCAGCGCCACCCTGCAACAGGCCCATGTGGTGGAAGACATCAACCAGAACGTCACCCAGGCCGCCGGCCTGTCCCACAGCACCGCCCTGGCGGCTGAGCAATCGAGCCTGGCCAGTAGCCGTCTCAAGGCGTTGAGTGAACAGTTGAACGGGTTGCTCAAGCAGTTTCGGGTTTGAGCGAGGCCTGTGAGAGCGAGCTTGTTCGCGATGGCGGCGGTACATTCAGCATTGGTGCCAGCTGAGCCGCCCTCATCGCGAGCAGGCTCGCTCCCACAGTGGATTTGTGACAACTGAAACCATCTGCCATGCACAAAACCCTGTGGGAGCGAGCCTGCTCGCGATAGCTGTGGCACATCCGAACATTGAAATTGGAGCTGCCCCCACCATCGCGTATACAATCGCCGCCCTCTCCTACTTCTCCAAGGATCCACCATGTCCGGGCTTGAACTGTTTGCCGCGGCCCTCGGCGTGATTGCTGTCTGGTTGACTGTCAAGCAGAACCCCTGGGGCTGGCCGATCGGATTGGTGATGGTGTTGCTGTACAGCTGGATTTTCTTCGACGTGAAGCTGTACTCGGACATGTTGTTGCAAGGGGTCTACGCCGTGCTGCAGCTCTATGGCTGGTGGCAATGGACCCGGGCCGGGCAGCAACATGCCGGGCGCCAGGTCACTCGTCTGGGTGGGACTTGGGTGTTGTTCGGGCTGGCTGTCGGGGCGGTGGGCAGCCTGGCGCTCGGGGCGGCCATGGCCCGCTGGACCGACGCCGCCCAGCCCTGGCTCGACGCGGCACTGACCGGTTTCAGCCTTGTCGCCCAATGGTGGATGGCGCAGAAACGCCTGCAATGTTGGCCGTTGTGGATCGTCCTGGACGTGATTTTCGTCGGCCTGTTCGTCTATAAGGACCTGTACCTGACCGCCGCGCTCTACGCCCTGTTCACCTTGCTGGCGGTGCAAGGCTGGCGGGAATGGCGCGCCGATCCGGCCCTTCGCCCATGAAAGTGCTGGTATTGACCGGCCCCGAATCCAGCGGCAAAAGTTGGCTGGCAGCGCAGTTGCAGGCGCACTTCGGCGGCCTGCGGGTCGATGAATACGTTCGTCATTTCATGGAACAGAACCTGCGCGACACCTGTCTGGCCGACATCACCGACATCGCGACCGGGCAGCTCGCCTGGGAAGACGCGGCCCGTGCCCATCAGCCAGACTTGCTGATCCTCGACACTCACCTGTTGAGTAACATTCTCTGGAGCCAGACCCTGTTCGGCGATTGCCCGAGCTGGCTCGAGCCGGCCTTGTTGGCGCGCCATTACGACTTGCATCTGTTGCTGAGCCCCGAGCAAGTGGAGTGGACCGGCGATGGGTTGCGCTGCCAACCGGACCTGGCGCAACGCAAGGTGTTTTTCCAGGCCACCGAGGATTGGCTGGTCCGGCACCGACAACCCTTCCAAGTCATCGAGGGTAACTGGGCGCAACGCCGGGAAAAGGTGTTCGCCGCCGTTTCGCGGCTACTGGCAGCCTGACCGCCTGGCGCGGCGCTCAACCTCTCGCGTCTGTTGTTACGCAGCTGATACAACCCCGACACGCCGAACGCGGATCCACGGCGGTTGCGCCGGATTGCCATCAAGACTGTAAAGCTGCTGCAACACCCCGCTCAAAGCCTGGATCCAGAGCCTTGGACGGCCGCCGTCGCGCTGTTCATCCGGCCCGTTGTCTCAACGATGAAACAGCCCGGCCCGTAAATATCCTCAGCCACTACACAACCAATTGATTCGAAAGGAATTTCTTAAATCGGCACGACTCCTGCTCGCGACCTTCGCAACGCTGACTAGGGCCAGCCGTAGAGAAGGAGTCGCTGCCATGGGGAGTTTCAATAGGGGCGTGACCTGCCTGTTGCTGATCGGCTGCGCCGCCGGCGCGTCGTTCAGCCTACCGGTACTGGCCGAGGGCAACGGCGTGATCGTACTGAGCCGTGATGTACAACCCATTGCCATCGGCCGTAACGGGGGCAAGGACCCCTACCCGACCACCGTCAACGCCAACCCATCGGCTCGAATCAACCAGGCAGCCGCCAGCACCGAGCTGAGCGATGGCGAATTCGCCAGCATCGCCAGCGGCTCTTCGATCCGCAACGCCATCAATACCAACACCAATACCGGCGTACAGGGGCTGAACGTGGTAACCAACCCCAACGGCATGCCTGGCATGGGTGCCGGTCATGGTGGCGGCAGCGGCGGCGCGATCTCCGGCACCATCAACCGATCGCTGAGTTCCGGCCTGGCCCCGCTGGGTCGACTTGCCGGAGGCCAGTGACATGAAGCCCGCCCTGTTCCTGCTGGCCTTGCTCGGTCCCTCCCTCACCCTCGCCGATCCGGGCGTGGCGCGGGTCACCGACGCCAACCTGCAGAATTCCGGCGGCCATTACAGCGGCAACTTCAACGTCAACCAGGCCGCCGGCGACCAGACCCAGCAGACCAACGTCCGGGCCATCGCGATCGGCACCGAAGCACAGGCCAGCACCAACCTGCGCCAACGCCTCGATACGCCAGCCGACCCATCCATGAACGCCACCGCCCGCATCGGCGGCAACTCCTTCACCAATGGCAACGGCGTGCTGGGCGTCAACCAGTCCGCCGGGGCCAATAACCAGATGGCCAATGTCATGCGCGTGGGCATCAGCGCCCAGCCGCAGAGCATTGATGACAGCGTCCTTTCGCAACAGAACGTGGCGTTGCTACCGAACTCAGGAGCAACTGGCGCCCCAACCGGCAGTCGCCAGGTCGTCACCAGCGACCAGGCCTTCACCGGCAGCCGTGGGGTAATCCAGGTGAACCAGAGTGCCGGGGTGGGGAACCGCATGGCTAACACCCTGAGCATCCGGGTCGCCGACTGACCCGGCGCAGTGCGCATAAGAAAGTACTGACACTTAACCAACGACAAGCAAGGAGAAACACCATGAAACCTACGATGGCACTCCAACCATTGGTTTTCGCTCTCGCCGCTGTCATGGCAATGGCCGCGCAGGCCGGAGGAAACGATAACAACGGGCATGGTCACGGCCATGGCAACCATGGTCCGAAAGGTCCGACCTGGCAGGAGCAACTGTCCATCACTGCGGGTGCTGCGGCATCGGTGCTGGATGAACAGAACAGCGACGGCAACGTAGTCACCAACCAGGCCACCAAAAATACCGCCGAAGCCAAGGACTCGCTCAATGGCAGCAACGGCAACATGGGCGCCAACGTTGCCGGCGGCGACGGCAACCAACAAGACAACGCCGCAGCCTTGGCCACCGCTGACGAGAGCTTCATCTTCGGCTCGGCTGTCGCCGTGTCCAGCGCCACGCAAGTCAATAACAACAATTACGTCAAGAACAACTCCACTCAAAACAACGCTTCGCTCACCAATGCGGGCAACAATGGCTCCGGCAACATCGGCATCAACGTGACCGCCGGCAACTTCAACCAACAGAAAAACAACCTGGCCATCGCCGTGTCCGGAGGCCGTGTTGCAACAGCCGCTGCTGCGGCCGACCAGACCTCCACCGGCCTGGAAGTCGACAACAAAGGTGTGCGGACCTATAAAACCGACACCCTTACCAGCACCTACAAAGCCAACGGCACGTTCAAAGCCAAAGGCGATGGCACTGCCGAAAGCGACAACCATGGCGGCTGGGGCAACAAAGGCGGCTACGGCGGCGGTCATGATGATGACAAGTTCAAGTTCACCGCCGTGGGCACCTTTGAACTGTCCGGCACCAATACCCAGCAAGTGCTGACCCGCGACGGCTGGAAAAACCCTGTGATCAACAACGCCACCATGAGCAACTCGATGAACGGCTTCTCCGGTAACGGTGGCGCCAACGTCTCGGCTGGCGTGGGTAACCAGCAGAGCAACTCGCTGTCCATCGCTGCCGGCTGCAAGGCCTGCATGTAAGCGCGCATGAAACGAAGCCCCGGCGACGGGGCTTCTTTTCCAGGACTATCAAAAGGCGTATCAGTCATGCGTGGGACTGCCCTTTCCCTGCTTCTGTCCATGGCCTGCGTTGCTCAAGCCGCGCAGATACCGGTCGCCGCCTTGCCTGGCGGCATGTTGATTTATAAACCGGTGCAAAGCCTGCGCGAGCGCAAGTTCAGCGATATCGTCGAACAGAAGACCGATTTCAGTTGCGGCGCCGCCGCGCTGGCCACGGTGCTGCGCCAGGCCTATTGGCTGGACGTCGATGAAGAACACGTCATCAAAGGCATGCTGGTCAACGCGGACCAGGACCTGGTTCGCACCCAAGGATTTTCCATGCTCGACATGAAGCGCTATGTCGAAACCATCGGCATGCGTGCCCGTGGCTATCGGATACCGCCCGAAAAAATCGAAGCGGTGACCATCCCTGTGGTGGTCCTGATGGATATCCGCGGCTACAAGCACTTCGTGGTGTTGCAGCGCGCCGACAAGCAGTGGGTCTACATTGCCGACCCGGTGCTGGGACACAAGCGCTACGCCCATGACGATTTCGTCAAGGGTTGGAATGGCATCGTCTTTGCCATTGTCGGGCCAGGCTATGACAAAGCCAACGCCTTGCGCAGCCCTCCGCAACCGCTGACGGCGCGTAACAAGCTGGACGGTTTCAATCCGGTCCAGGATGCAGAACTGATGGATTTCGGTTTCATACAGAGCGACTTCTTTTAATCGCCGAACACTGCCAACAATAAATACAAGAGGAGCAGGACGCTCCGGGAGCTGCACATGAAAACGTCACACTGGCTGACGCTGGCCTGCCTGGCCGCGGCTGCCTCGGGCTATGCCCATGCCGGATTCAAACCGATCGAAGTCAAGGACCAGGAGCTTTCCGAGCTGCGCGGTCGTTATGTGATGCCGGGCCGAGTCATCAGTTTCGGCATTGTCATGAGCAGTACCTGGCGCAACGCCAGCGGCGACCTGATCGGCGCCTCCAGCACCCTGCAGATCCAGGCCGCTACGATCAAACCCCAACTCTATGTGTCCACCATCAAGCAGACCGGTAATGGCGGTATCCCGGATCAGGGCAGCGGCAACATCACCGGTGGCGCAGGCCTGGGTACGAGCCAGGGCGTGACCCAGAGCGTACGTGCCGCCGGCGACGGCAACACGGCCTATAACAATGTCGATATCAACGTCAGGGAGAGCAACCAGGCACCTGCGCTGGTGCCCTCCCAAGGCCAACTGCTGAGCAGTGGCCAGACCATCAGCGGCAGCAATGCCGCCGGCAGCGTGGCAGTCACCGCTACCGGCAACGGCGTGCAGATGGCGATCCAGGCCAGCCAGAACCAGGGCAGTGCCCTGCAACAGGTGGCCCAGGGCGGCCTGCTGCAGAACACCCGCCTGCTTGGCAACGGCAACCAGGTCAACAACCTGACCCAACTCAACGTGGTGCTGAACAACAACGGCCCCAGCGCCGGGGCCCTGGACTGCAACCTGACGCAATTGCGAGGCCTGCGCACCCTAGGATATTGAACTACGCTGCTGACGACCATTGGGCAAATAGGGACGGCATTCTCCATGTATCGATCCGTATCGTTGCGCGCTGTCATGTGTTTGAGCACGTTGTTACCGGCGACCGTGTTACACGCGGCGCCGGACGCGGACATCGAAGCCCTGAAGCAGGAACTCCTGGAGTTGAAGCAGCGATACGAGGCCCAGCAAAAAGCTTTGGCGGTGCTCGAACAGCGGGTTCGCCAGGTGGAAGACCAGCCCGCCGCCCCGCCCCCCAAGCGCCTGGCCAAATCCCCGGCTGACATGAAAGGCAACCAGACCGTGGCCGGCAGTGGTTCGGCAGGGACCGGTGGCAGCGGCTACGGGCAGTCCCTCGCCGACGATTCGCAACCGGCCCAGAGCGTTTCCAACCTTTATGACGAGGCCAGCGGTTTCTTCGGTGGCGGCAAGTTCAGTTTCGAAACCGGCGTGACCTATTCGCGCTACGACACCCGGCAATTGATCCTCAACGGTTTCCTGGCCCTGGATTCGATCTTCCTGGGCAACATCAACCTGGACCGGATCAAGGCCGACACCTGGACCCTGGACCTGACCGGCCGCTACAACTTCGACAATCGCTGGCAGTTCGACCTTAACGTGCCGGTGATCTACCGCGAGTCGACGTACCAGTCCGGCGGTGCCAACAACGGCGCTGCCGGAGTCACCAGCGAGGAAACCGTGACCCGCGACCCCACCATCGGCGACGTGAACTTCGGCATTGCCTACAAGTTCATGGATGAGTCGATCGACACGCCGGATGCAGTGGTCACCCTGCGGGTCAAGGCCCCGACCGGCAAGGACCCGTTCGGCATCAAGCTGCGCCAGTCCCAGGCCAATACCAACCTGTTCGTGCCTGAAGACCTGCCCACCGGCAACGGCGTGTGGTCGATCACCCCCGGGATCTCGCTGGTCAAGACCTTCGACCCGGCCGTGCTGTTCGGCACATTGTCTTACACCCATAACTTTGAGGAGTCGTTCGACGACACCAGCTCCACCGTCAACCAGAAGATCCCCGGCAAGGTCCGGATCGGCGATAGCTTCCAGCTCGGTGCGGGCATCGCCTTCGCATTGAACGAGAAGATGAGCATGTCGTTCTCGGTGTCCGACCTCATCCAGAAGAAAAGCAAGATCAAACAGGAGGGCGGGGATTGGCAGTCAGTGGTCTCCAGCGACGCCAACGCCGGCTACTTCAACATCGGCATGACCGTCGCCGCCACCGACAACCTGACCATCGTGCCCAACCTGTCCATAGGCCTGACGGACGATGCACCGGACTTCAGCTTCAGCCTGAAATTCCCGTATTACTTCTGACACAAGACCTCCCTTGCACTCTGTGGGCGCTGAGCTTGCTCGCGATAGCGGTAGATCGGTTACCTGTTCATGGCTGACCCACTGCAATCGCGAGCAGGCTCGCTCCCACAGGGAACTGCGCCAAACCGGAATTAGCGAATCTGATGCTTGTGCAACAACCGATAGAATGTCGGCCGTGATACGCCAAGGACCCTGGCAGCGACGCTCAGGTTGTCGCTGTGGCGGTTGAGCACGTCGCTCAGCGCCTGGCGCTCGGCGCGAGTCTTGTAGTCTTCCAGCGTGCCCATCGGGGCGACGACGCCATGAGGACTGGCAAGGCCAAGGTCCCGGGCCTCGATCTGCCGACCTTCCGCCAACACCAACCCGCGACGGACACGGTTGGCCAGTTCGCGCACGTTGCCAGGCCAGTCGTGCATGCCCATCGCCGCCAGGGCGTCGTCGCTGAAGCTGCGCGGCCGCCGGCCGATTTCCTGGCTGTAGAAATGCGAGAAGTGACTGGCAAGCATCGCCAGGTCGCCATGGCGCTCGCGCAACGGAGCCATGACGACCTGCAACACGTTGAGGCGATAGTACAAATCCTCACGAAAACGCTTGAGTTCGATGGCTGCTTCCAGGTCAACGTGGGTCGCCGCCAGCACCCGCACATCGACTGCAATCGGCTGGCTGCCACCGACCCGCTCAACGTGTTTTTCCTGCAAGAACCGCAGCAGGTTGGCTTGCAGTTCCATCGGTAGGTCGCCCACTTCATCCAGGAACAGCGTTCCGCCGTGCGCAGCCTCGATCCGCCCGATCTTGCGCTGGTGAGCGCCGGTGAAAGCGCCTTTCTCGTGGCCGAACAATTCGGATTGAATCAGGTGCTCAGGAATGGCACCGCAGTTGATCGCAATGAATGGTTTGTGGCGTCGGTGCGATTGCAAATGCAGCGTGCGAGCCACCAACTCCTTGCCGGTTCCGCTCTCCCCACGAATCAACACCGGTGACTCGGTGGGTGCCAGCTTACCGAGCAATTTGCGCAGTTCGCGCATCGGTCGGCTGTCGCCCAGCAGTTCGTGCTCAGGCTGATCGACATGAATCGTACCCTGCCCACGCAAGCGCGCCATGCCGAATGCCCGGCCCAGCGTCACTTGGACCCGGGAAACATCAAATGGCAAGGTATGAAAGTCGAAGAACCATTCGCAGACAAAATCACCGACATTCTGCAGGCGCAGCATCTCCTGGTTGAGCACCGCGATCCATTCGGTGCCGCTGCGACCGATCAATTCCTTGACCGCCTCCGGGCGCTCGAGATGAAACGGCTGCAAGCGCAGGAGCCCGACATCGCACGGCCGATCACCGGCGTGCTCCAGGGCACAACTGTCCACATCCCACCCTACGCTGCGCAGACCGGGCAGCAGGCGATGGCAATCATCGCAGGGATCAACCACGAGCAGACGACGCGACGTACTGGCTTCGATCATGACTGATCCTTGGCGCCAAAATAAGGAAATGTTATTAGAAACAGTCGTTTGGCGAACCTGCATGTAACAGTAGCAAGAAGTTGACACCCCCTTGTATCGATTGATTATTGAACAACGATAAAAGTGGTTATAAGAAGCCGTTTCGTTAGTTTCCCCCCCGGTTTTTCTTTCAACCCGCTTTCAAACAAAAGCCTGGAAGCCTGGTCTGAAAGAAATTCGAAATTTATTTAAAGATTGTGTGACCCGCCCCCGGGTTCGGAACATCAGTACAAGTAACCTGCCGCACGGTACGCCCAACCGCCGGCACATCATTTGATTGGGCACATTGAAGAGAAAACGCCATGAACGCCCCGCTCCGTATCAACGAAGCTCTTTTGATTGCCGACCGCGCATTTCGTCCTTTCCAATGCGTGGCCTGGGCTCCACAAGACGGTAACGGTGAACTCAGCCTGACCGTCGTAGACCGCACCAATACTCATATTGGGCGCAAACAGATTCCAAGCAGTGCCTATACCGATCCGGCCAAACTGGCGGACCTGTTGAAACAGGCCCGCGCCGAATTGAGCCAGGAAGGCTACAAGTTGCAGTCCTGGTCGATGCCGGAATAAAGCCGCCGATAGGCCTGCTATCCGTGGCGGGCTTGGCGTTGGGTCGCAAAGCCATTGTTATGGCACGAATCGTCCCTACTTACGCAAGGTCTGACAGTTGTGCATTGATCCGTTCAAGGATTGAATGTTGCCCTCATGCTGTCGCCGTTCTTAGGCTGTGTACGAAATGGTTTGAAACGCAGGTTAGGCAAGGCAAAAACCGGCGAGGAACGGCCGGGGTCGCGCTCGACTTGACTGGTTGTCAATGAGCATTCCGATCGGACTCGCGCACGAGCCGGTTTTTAACGCCGCATAACCAAGTTTCAAGCTATTTCGTACATAGCCTGGGGGTCGGTCGACGCGCAAGGAGAGGCACGCATGCACGATCGATCCGCGTTTGCGCTGGAACCGGCGCAAATCTACGCCGGGCAACTTGATCCAACCTTTGCCGACAACGGTAAAGCCTGGATTCATTTTGAAGGCAGCCGTTCGAGCCAGACCACCGGGCTGACCCTCGACCACGCTGGTCGAATCCAGGTGGCGGCCCGGATCGATACCCCCAACGGCAGCCGGTTCGGGCTGACCCGACTCAACCCCGATGGCTCGACCGACCCAGACTTTGGCGCCGACGGCTGTGTGATCGGTGTCTTCGAAGATGGCTGTGAAGCAACGGCGGGTAAGATCATCGAGTTGGATAATGGCCATATTCTGCTGTCAGGCCTGCACTACGAAAACACTGACCACACCCTTCCCGCCCTCGCCCTGTTCGACCAGCAGGGCCGACCCGTGCAAGATTTCGGCAACGCTGGCCGGCGGATCATCAGACTCTGCGGCAACCTCTCCCAAGGCCTGCGTGACCCGTGGCTGCCGCCCGGCATACCGGGCCTCGAAGCCTGTGACATGCAGGTTCAGGCCGATGGCCGGATCCTGCTGTTGGCCAATCATCACTTTCAATTGTCCGATCACGTCGGCGTGCTGATCCGACTGTTGCCCGACGGTGAGTTGGATGGCTCGTTCAACGGCCGTGGCTTCGTGATGGTCCGGCGGCTGCTGAAAAACACCTGGCTGGGCTGCCTGGCGCTCCAGGCCGACGGCCATATCGTCGTCGGCGGTGCAATCGACCTGCCCCAGCAAGGCCTGATCGCACGTTATGACCCCGACGGCGGGCTCGATGAAACCTTCGGTGAGCAAGGATTCCTGTCAATCAAGGCGCAGGACCACAGCGTAATGGTCAGCCAGATCGTGCAGCACGCAAACGGCGACTTGCAGGCGTTCGGCAGCAGCCGCGACCCGATGCACAGTCTGTCACTGAAAGTAAGCCAGGACGGCGAGCCGGACCGCCACTGCAACCAGGGCCAATGCCAGCTCCTGCAGATTGGACGCAGCTCCAGCCAGTGGACCGCCGCCCAGGTTCAACCGGACGGGAAGCTGGTGACGGCTGGGGCTACCCTCGGTGGTATCGAAACCGATTTCCTGCTCGCCCGGCATTTGCCGGACGCCAGTCTCGACCCGGATTTCGGCCAGGGCGAAGGCTGGGTTCGCACTCGAATCGGCTACAGCCTGGACACCGCCACCACCCTGGCGGTGCAGGCAGACGGGAAAATCCTGGTGGGGGGATATTCACTCCATGGCAGTTACCGAGCGGTCATTGCACGGTATTGGGCCTGATTCAGGATGGCGAGCTGACCGGTATTTATTCCTACCCTTGATATTCCTAATTTCTTACGGCAACTTGCGCGCTTCTAATTAAAAGGAGCAGCCGATGTCCGGCTCAATGGCTCAGGCTTTCGCGCACAATTTTCTGGGGCACTCGCCGCGCTGGTACAAGGCGTGCATCATCACTTTCCTGATCCTCAACGCCGTGGTGCTATGGACGGTGGGGCCGGTCGCGGCGGGCTGGATGCTGGTCATCGAGTTCATTTTCACCTTGGCCATGGCGCTCAAATGCTACCCGCTGATGCCCGGCGGGCTGTTGCTGATAGAGGCGCTGGTGCTGGGCATGACCACGCCCCAGGCGCTGTATCAGGAATTGCTGCACAACTTCCCGGTAATCCTGTTGCTGATGTTTATGGTGGCCGGGATTTACTTCATGAAGGACCTGCTGCTGTTCCTGTTTTCGCGACTGCTGCTGGGGGTACGCTCCAAGGCGTTGCTGGCGCTGATGTTCTGCTTTCTATCGGCGTTTCTCTCGGCATTCCTCGATGCGCTGACCGTCACGGCGGTGATCATCAGCGCCGGCGTGGGATTTTATTCGGTATACCACCGCGTCGCGTCAGGCCACGACCCGCGCCAGGAAAGCAACATCGATGAAGACCACGCCTTGGCCTCGCTGCATCACGCCGACCTGGACCAGTTCCGGGCATTCCTGCGCAGCCTGCTGATGCACGGTGTGGTGGGCACGGCCCTGGGCGGCGTCTGCACCCTGGTGGGCGAACCACAGAACCTTCTGATCGGCCATGAGATGGGCTGGCATTTCGCCGAATTCTTCCTCAAGGTCGCGCCGGTGTCGCTGCCGGTGCTGGTGGCAGGGCTGGTGACCTGCGTGCTGTTGGAAAAACTGCGTTGGTTCGGCTACGGCACACTGCTGCCGGACAATGTCCGTGCCGTGCTGGCCGACTACGCCGAACAGGACAACCGCGAGCGCACCTCACGTCAACGGGCCGCCCTGATCGTTCAGGCAATCGCCGCGTTGATCCTGATCATCGGCCTGGCACTGCACGTTGCCGAAGTCGGTCTGATCGGTCTGATGGTGATTGTGCTGATTACCGCGTTCACCGGTATCACCGACGAGCACCGGCTCGGCAACGCTTTCAAGGACGCCATGCCGTTCACCGCGCTGTTGGTGGTGTTCTTTGCGGTGGTGGCGGTCATTCATGACCAGCAGTTGTTCACGCCGCTGATCCAGTGGGTCCTGGCCCTTCCCGCCGACCAACAACCGGGCATGCTGTTCATCGCCAACGGACTGTTGTCGGCCATCAGTGACAACGTGTTTGTGGCGACTATTTACATCACCGAAGTGAAACAGGCCTTCGTGTCCGGCCACTTGAGCCGCGAACAGTTCGAAACCCTGGCCGTGGCCATCAATACCGGCACCAACCTGCCCAGCGTGGCCACTCCCAATGGCCAGGCCGCCTTTCTGTTCCTGCTGACGTCAGCGATTGCCCCGCTGATTCGCCTGTCCTATGGCCGGATGGTCTGGATGGCGTTGCCTTACACCGTGGTGATGGGTGGATTGGGCTGGTTTGCGGTCACTGACTGGCTGTAGAGCGCAACGCCTTGGGAGCGAGCAGGCTCGCTCCCAGAATATCCGTTCCCTCGATTTCCACCGGCGAGTCAGCGCGGCAGGATATAGCGCTCGATTGCCAATGCCGCGCCGTCTTCGGTATTGGCAGCGGTGATGACATCGGCCTGGCGCTTGATCGCTTCCGGCGCCTGGCCCATGGCGATCGACAGCCCCGCACGATGGAACATCGCCGGGTCGTTGCCGCCATCGCCCATCGCCGCCGTCTGCGCCAGCGGCACATTCAGGAATGCCGCCAGGGTCGCCAGCGCCTCGCCCTTGTTGGCTTTCATGGCCGTGACATCCAAATAGATCGGTTGCGAACGCGACACCTGGGCCTGGCCATCGAGCAACGGGTGCAGGCGCGCCTCCAGCTCTACCAGCAGTTGGGTGTTGGCACTGGTGGCGACGATCTTGTCGATGCGCTCAAGGTAGGGCTCGAAACTCTCAACCTGTACCGGCGCATAGCCCAGGCCACGGGTCTCGACCGGTACCATGGGTCCGTTGGCATCGAGCACCAGCCAATCGCCGTCGGCGAAGACCCAGACCTCTATACCCGGCTGATCGGCGTACAGCGCCAGGGTGGTCAGCGCCGCCTCAGGTGGCAGGTAATGCACCGCGAGGAAGCTGCCATCAGGATGCACCAGCGTGCCGCCGTTGAACGCGGCGGTAGGCAGGTCGACGCCCAGGGCCTCGATCTGCTGGCGCATCGCCCGGGGCGGCCGGCCGGTGGCGAGGCTAAACAACACCCCCGCCTCGCGCAATGCGCGAACCGCTTCGATGGTGCGCTGGGTCAGGCTGTGATCGGGCAGCAACAACGTGCCGTCCATGTCGCTGAGCAAGAATCGGATGGGTTGTGTCACCAACTCACTCATCCGAGGCCGTGCCAGACGCGACCGTCGCGAGTCAGCAAATCATCGGCGGCCGCCGGTCCGTCTTCCCCGGCCTTGTAGGGCTGGAATGTCGGGTCCTGCTGCCAGGCATCGAGGAATGGCTGCACCGCACGCCAGCCGTTCTCGATGTTGTCGGCCCGTTGGAACAGCGTCTGATCGCCGGTCAGGCAATCGTAGATCAGGGTTTCGTAACCCGTGGACGGTTGCATCTCGAAGAAGTCCTTGTAGGCAAAACCCAGTTCGATGTTCGCCATGTCGAGCGCCGGCCCTGGCCGTTTCGCCAACAGGTCGAACCACATGCCTTCGTTGGGCTGGATCTGGATTCTCAAGTAGGTAGGTTGCAATTCATCGACTTCGGTGTCGCGAAACTGCGCATAAGGCGCCGGTTTGAAGCAGATGACGATTTCCGTGTCCCGCACGCTCATGCGTTTGCCGGTGCGCAGGTAGAACGGTACGCCGACCCAACGCCAGTTATCGATCATGACCTTGAGGGCGACATAGGTCTCGGTCTCACTGTCCTCGGCCACGTTGGCCTCCTGGCGATAACCGTTCACTGCCTTGCCGCCCACTTCGCCGGCGGTGTACTGCCCACGTACCGAATTGGCCCGGGCCTGTTCCACCGACCAGGGCCGGATTGCCCCGACCACCTTGGCTTTCTCTCCGCGCACCGCATCGGCACCGAATGCCGCCGGCGGCTCCATCGCGACCATCGCCAGCAACTGGAAAAGGTGGTTGGGCACCATGTCCCGTAGCGCACCGGTGTGTTCGTAGAAACTGCCGCGGGTTTCCACACCGACGGTTTCGGCGGCGGTAATCTGGACGTGGTCGATGTAGTGGTTATTCCAGAACGCCTCGAACAGGCTGTTGGAGAAACGGCTGACCAGAATGTTCTGCACCGTTTCCTTGCCCAGGTAGTGGTCGATCCGATAGATCTGTTTTTCGCTCATGACTTTGAGCAGGCAGGCGTTCAGTGCCTCAGCGGTTCGCAGGTCGGAACCGAACGGCTTTTCGATCACCACGCGCCGAAAGGCATCCGGCTGCTCCTGAAGCAGGCCGGCCGCGCCAAGGCGGCTGACCACTTCGCTGAAAAAACGCGGCGCGGTCGCCAGATAGAAGACCGCGTTGCCGGTGCCGCTGGCCGCGATCTTCGCCGCCAGCGCCTGATAAGTGCCGTCCTCGAGGAAATCACCCTGCACATAGCTGATGCCCTTGGCCAGCCTGGCCCAGAGCACCGGATCGAGGGCGCGCTCGGCATCGCCGCCCTTGTTGACCGCTTCGCTGCGGATGAAGTCCTCGAGCTTCTTGGCGAAATCCACATCGCTGATCGCGTTGTGGTCAACCCCGATGATCTGCAGCCCATCCCCCAGCAGGCCGTCACGACTGAGGTGGTAAAGCGCCGGCATCAGCAGCCGCTTGACCAGATCGCCATGGGCTCCGAACAGAAACAACGTGGTCGGTGGTGCCGGTTCTGCCTTGGATTTGCTGCCGATCGAGGTCATTTTTTCGGTGTCTCCACATGGCCGCCGAAGCCGAAGCGCATCGCCGAGAGCATCTTGTCGCCATAGGTGCTTTGCTGACGAGAGCGGAAACGGGCGAAGAGCGAGCTGGACAATACCGGGACCGGCACCGCTTGTTCGATGGCGGCCTCGATGGTCCAGCGACCTTCACCGCTGTCGGCGACTTCGCCGGAGAACCCGTCGAGTTGCGGGTCACTGGCCAGAGCGTCGGCGGTCAGGTCCAGCAGCCAGGACGAAACCACACTGCCGCGACGCCAGACTTCGGCAATATCGGCGACATTCAGGTTGAAACGCTGCTCAGGTGGCAGGCTTTCGCTGGACTTGGTCTTGAGGATGTCAAAACCTTCGGCAAAGGCCTGCATCATTCCGTACTCGATGCCATTGTGGATCATCTTCACGAAATGCCCTGCACCCGCCGGGCCGGCATGAATGTAGCCACGTTCGGCACGATCATCGTCGGATTTGCGATCACGGGTACGCGGGATGTCCCCCATGCCCGGGGCCAGGCTGTCGAACAGCGGATCCAGGCGTTTCACGACCTCGGCGTCGCCACCGATCATCATGCAGTAGCCGCGTTCCAGACCCCAGACGCCCCCGGAAGTGCCAACGTCGATATAGCTCAGGCCTTTTTCCGCCAGGGCCTGGGCGCGGCGGATGTCGTCCTTATAGTACGTGTTGCCACCGTCGATGATCACATCGCCCGGCTCAAGCAACTGGCTGAGGTCGTTGATGGTGTCTTCGGTGGGTGCGCCAGCGGGCAACATGACCCAGACCGCCCGCGGCTTTTCCAGGCCGGCGACCAGTGCGGGCAGGTCCGCCACGCCCTTGGCGCCCTCTTGACTGAGGTTATCGACAAATGCGCTGTTGCGGTCGTAGACGACAGTGGTGTGCCCATTGAGCATCAGGCGCCGCGCAATATTGCCGCCCATGCGGCCCAGTCCAATGATCCCGAGTTGCATGTGCTGATGCTCCCTACTACAAATAAAGGTAAGTCAAAGGTTTAGCTCCAAGACTAGTGGAGGTTAGTCCAGAGCATTGCTGCATAGTTTCCGGGTAATTCAGGCAATCACAAGGGATAACGCTTCAAACCCGGCCGAAGACACAGCGACCATGAAAAATAAAAAAGTTCCAATCACAGGCAAAAGAAATCAGAATTGGCGCCGATAGTAGAGGTGTCGACCAAATACTGGCGACATCTCTATAGTTGATGTACGCCATTTGCGAGGTGAGCAATGGGCCCTGTCGTTACCGCACGTCCTCCCCAAACCCTTTATGTGACCATTCGTCGCGACGAATTGCGCCTTCTGAAGGAAGAGCGCGATCTCCTGCTTGATGAAGTGACGCAGTTGCGCATGCAGCTGCAGCATTCCCAGCTGTCCCATCAGGGCCAGGCCCTGGCTCGGTAAGCGCTCCGGCAGCGCTGCATCCGGAAGTGGCATCGGCGTGGACGCTGTCACTTCCCCAAGACTTCAGAAATTCCCGTGGCGAGGGAGCTTGCTCCCGCTGGGCCGGTCCGCGTTCGGGCGCAGCGGCTTCGCAGATTTTACGGTTGCTGCGCAACCGAGCGGGAGCAAGCGCCCTCGCCACGAAGCTTTTGCTCCTGTACTTGATTTGCCAGGCAAGTCTTTCTTTTCCTGTCGTTTTGTCACCGAAAAACTCACAAAGTTTTCACACCTTAGCCGCGATACTCCGCGCCTTTAAGGTTGCTCGACGCACGCCTGCGGTCGCCACTGGGCTGACAGCAGCTGCCTCGACTAAGGCTGGAGCGCTTGATGAGTCTGTTCAAACGCAGCAAAACGACTGCGAAAGGTTTCGATTGGGCCGGGTTCGGCTGGCTGTTTCTATTCTTCTGGTATTTCTCCGGCATCACCCAACTGCTCATCCTGGTCAGTGATACTTCTGGTTTCACCGGATTCCGCCAGGCCTTCGTGATGAGTGCGCTGTGGCTGGCACCAATGCTGCTCTTCCCCACCCGGACACGCCTGCTTGCCGCCTTGATCGGCGTGGTGCTGTGGGCCTGCTCCATGGCCAGCCTGGGCTATTTCTTCATTTACCAGCAGGAATTCTCCCAGAGCGTCATCTTCATCATGTTCGAATCGAACGTGGCTGAAGCCGGTGAGTACCTGACGCAGTACTTTGCCTGGTGGATGGTCGCGGCGTTCCTGGCCCACACCGCCATCGGCTACTGGCTCTGGACCCGCCTGCGGCCGGTTTACCTGCCCCGCGGCCAGGCGCTGGTCGCCGCCCTCGCCATCGTCGTGGCCGTGGTCGGTTACCCGTTGATCAAACAGACCCAGCGCACCGGCAGTCTTGCCGGCGCCCTGGAAAAATTCGAGGATCGCATCGAGCCCGCCGTGCCGTGGCAAATGGTGGTGGCCTATCGTCGCTACGGCGAACAGCTGGAAAACATGCAGGGCATGCTCCACAGCGCCAGCAAAATCTCGCCCCTGCGCAACCTCAAAGATGACATGGCCAACCAGCCGGCCACCCTGGTACTGGTGATCGGCGAGTCCACCAATCGCCAGCGCATGAGCCTGTACGGTTACCCAAGGGAAACCACGCCCGAACTGGACAAGCTCCGGGATCAGCTCTCGGTGTTCGACAATGTCATCACCCCGCGCCCATACACCATCGAAGCGCTGCAACAGGTCTTGACGTTCGCCGATGAAGAGCACCCTGATCTGTACCTGAGCACACCGTCGCTGGTGAGCATGATGAAACAGGCCGGCTACAAGACGTTCTGGATCACCAACCAGCAGACCATGACCAAGCGCAACACCATGCTCACGACCTTTTCCCAACAGGCCGACGAGCAGGTGTACCTGAACAACAACCGCAACCAGAATGCGGCCCAGTATGACGGCGACGTGATCGAACCCTTCAACAAGGCCCTGGCCGACAGCGCGCCGCGCAAGCTGATCGTGGTGCACCTGTTGGGCACCCACATGAGCTATCAGTACCGCTATCCGCCGACCTTCGACAAATTCACCGACCGCCAGGGTGTCCCACCGGGCATTCGTGACGATCAACTGCCGACCTACAACAGTTACGACAATGCGGTGCTGTACAACGATTTCGTGGTATCCAGCCTGATCAAGGACTACGCCAAGAGCGATCCCAACGGCTTTCTGCTGTACCTTTCGGACCATGGCGAAGATGTCTTCGATTCTCAGGGCCATGGCACCCTGGGCCGCAACGAAGGCAAACCGACCGCGCCGATGTACACCATTCCGTTCATGGCCTGGGCTTCCCCCAAATGGCGCGAAAACCACGACTGGGATTTCATCGGCGACCTGTCCAGGCCCTACAGCAGCTCTCATCTGATCCACACTTGGGCCGACATGGCGGGCCTGAGTTTCGATGAACTCGATCGCAGCAAGAGCCTGGTCAGCGATGAGTTCAAGGCCCGGCCGCTGCTGATCGGCAATCCTTATGAAAACCAGCACAAGGGCCTGATCGACTTCAGCCTGATCAAACCCAAGCCACCGACGACGACCGTGGTGCAGAAATAAACCGTGGCGAGGGAGCAAGCTTCCCTCGCCACGGTTTCAGAGAGCCCTCCAGCCTACAGCGGCTTGGTCCAGAACAGCATGCGGCCGTGGTCTGGATCGAGCATGCCGGCGGCAAAGCCGAACTTGGCATAGCTGGCCTGGGCCACGGCGTTGCCCTCAAGCACTTCCAGGGTGATCTTGCAGCAACCACGTTGACGAGCGATGTCCTCGACCTTCTGCAGCATCTTCTGGCTCAACCCAAGCCCTCGAAAATCTTTCATTACCGCCACGTCATGGACATTCACCAGCGGCCGGCAGGCAAACGTGGAGAAGCCCTCGAAACAGTTCACCAGCCCCGCCGGCTCACCGTTGACGAATGCCAATACGCTGAACGCATGGGGGCGCTTGGCCAGTTCTTCGGGCAGATGCAGCAGTACCTCGGCAGGCAGCGGATGACCGCCGCCCATCGGGTCCTCGGCATAGCCATTGAGCACATGACAGATCGCTTCGGCGTGGACCGGGTTGGTGTAGCTGGCTTGCAATACCAGAATGTCCTTGGCTTCTTCCATGACCATCTCACTTCGTTGATACCGACGACTCGCGGCCGTCGGCGGGATACCGGTCAGCCGGGCTGACCAAAACGTTGCATCTGCATTTCCTGAAGGCGACTGAGGGTACGGCGAAACGGAAATTGCAGATAGCCCTCGGTGTACAGCTCGTCCATCGGCACCTGGGCCGACAGGTACAGCGGAACCTTGCGGTCATAGCATTCGTCGACCAGGGCGATGAACCGACGCACGCCATCATCGTGGACCGACAATTGCGGCAATTCGCGGTCCCCGGCCTCGACCCGCTCGACACCGTCTTCGGTGCCACGGGCAATCCGACCCTCGCGTTGCTCCGCGCTCAGACTGGGCACTTCACCGAGCAGGATCACGCTGAAACGGTCACACAGGGCCATGAAATCCAGAGCGGAGAAAGGCTGTTCGCAAAGGTCCTGATAACGACTCCAGAGTACCGTGTCCGTAACCTGCACGGGTTCCAACAAGCGGTGACCGACCTGGATCGGCCCGCTGCCCGGTTGCTGCCCGGCAGTGAGCTGGGCGAAGACGCCAGCCAACGGCTCGGGCTGTTCGGGACCGCGCACCCAATAGCGCTGCTGCAACGCCCCCGGATGCTGACGATGGTCCTGCCAGCCGTTCACCGGCACCACCTGCATATGCTGCTTGATCGCGGTGATGGTGGGCAGGAAGCGCTCACGGTTATGGCCGTTGGCGTAGAGCTCTTCCGGCGGCAGGTTGGACGTGCTGACCATCACCATGCCCTGCTCGAACATCACCTGGAAAAGGCGGCTGAGGATGATCGCATCGCCGATGTCGGTGACGAACAACTCGTCGAAACACAGCACCCGAACCTCGGCACTCAGCTCCCGGGCCAGGGCCTTCAAAGGGTCGGGAGTGCCAGTGAGCTGGAACGAGCGCTGATGCACCCAGGCCATGAAGTGATGGAAGTGCTGACGCCGAGCCGGCACCTTGAGGCTTTCGTAGAAACGATCCATGAGCCAGGTCTTGCCCCGCCCCACCGGGCCCCAGAGATAGACGCCCTTGATGGATTTGCGACCCTCGTGCAACGCCTTGTGACATTGCTCCAGGGACAGGATCGCCAGCTCCTGGGCCTCGTCCTGGACGAAGCCGTGATGTTCGATGGCATGCTGCCAGGCACTCAGGGGGGAGTCGAAAGTCATACGGCCCGGATCCGGAAAACGAAAGCAGGGAGTATGCCATGTCGACGGCATGGAGGCGCGATCACCGCTCGGTTGATTTAACGCAAACCCTGTGGCGAGGGAGCTTGCTCCCGCTGGGTTGCGAAGCAACCCTGCTTATCGAGACGGTTGGCGCGCACAGGTACGCCAGCCCGGCCCGGCGGGAGCAAGCTCCCTCGCCACAGGAATCATCTTTTGCCAAAGAAAGCGCTTCTGCCACATAAATTTTGTGCCAGGCAGGGGCCTAGATCGAGATATCCAACCGACTGATCTTCCCCTGCTCATCAAGCCGGAAGGTGTAGCGCAACTCCAGCGGACTGCCGGGGAACGTGCCGGAGATCAGATTGTGGACCAGTACCTTGCCGGTGCGTTGCTGCACATTGAGCACCTGGACCCGGGGCTGATAGCGTCGGGCGGTGTCGTCCATCCATTGGGCGATGGCCTGGGTGCCGACACGGTGCTGGCCTTCATCGAACACGTTGGCATTTTCAGCGAAGAAACGCGTCGCCGCCGAACTGTCACGGGCATTGGCGGCCTCGATGTAGCCGGCGATGGCCGGGGCCAGGGAAGAGACGGGGTTGGACATGGTACGGCTCCTTGTTTTATCGATCTGGCACCATGCTAAAACAGCGTTATGTCAGTTTTTGTCAGGAGTAAAACGCCCCATTTCATCCAGCTGCATCAGCTTGAACCAGGCCCGCAGCAGGTCACTGCGCCTGCCCGGATACTGCTCGCCCTGCTCGACGGCGGCCCCGATGCGGTCGGTGCGAAAGGTTCGATAGGCGCCGCGCAATTCGCACCAGGCCACCACCACCCGCGCCTCGTTGAAGAAGCCCAGGGCCAGCGGCCAGATCAGGCGTTGGCTCGGGGTCTGGTTCACGTCGGCGTAATCGATGCGCAGCTTGGCTTGCGTGCGAATCGCCTGGCGGTACACGTTGAGTTCTACCGTGTTGCGCGGATAGCCATAACCCGGCGGTCCCGGCAGCACCGTAGGGTTGCGCAAGGCGTCTCCCAGGTCCGGCGCCAACACCGCCGCAACTTTTGCCAACGCGTCGGCGGCCGCCTTGCCCAATACCTCGTCTGCGCGTTGATCGACATAGCGCAAGCCCAGCACGATGGCCTCGATTTCATCGGCCGTGAACATCAAGGGCGGCAGGAATAGTCCACTGCGCAGCACATAGCCAATTCCCGCCTCGCCCTGGATCGGCGCGCCGAGGGCCGTGAGTTCGGCGATGTCGCGGTACAAGGTACGCTCCGACACGCCCAGCTCCGCCGCCAGTGTTGCGGCGGTAACCGGGCAGCGCTTGCCCCGCAGGACTTGCAACAAAGTGAGCAGCCGAGTGGTACGGGACACGATGGACAATCCAGGCGAAAAAGTTGACGCAGATTAGCAGAGGTTGGTGTCAGAAATTGGCAGGAGCTTGTCGGGCTATACATGCAGCGCCCCTATTTATTGACCAGCGCGCTTGTGGCGAGGGAGCTTGCTCCCGCTGGGCCGGTCCGCACTCGGGCGAAGCAGCCTCTGCTTATCGAGACGGCTGCTGCGCAGCCGAGCGGGAGCAAGCTCCCTCGCCACAGAGATTGGTATCCTGCCTTTATTTTCCTGAGAGAATATCCATGCGCAAAATCCTCGGCTTCTCCCTGTTCCTGATGCTGGCGAGCCTCAGCGCCTGCGCCCTCTTCCCTCATCGGGATCCGCTGAACATCAACGTGGTCGGTATCGAACCGTTGCCCAGCCAGGAACTGGAGATGCGCTTTGCGGTGAAACTGCGGTTGCAGAACCCCAACGAAACCAGCATCGACTACAACGGCGTGGCATTGGACCTGGAGGTCAATGGCCGCCCGTTGGCCTCCGGGGTCAGCGACCAGACCGGCTCGATCCCACGGTATTCCGAAGCGATAGTCAGCATCCCTGTGAGTATTTCGGCCTTTTCCGTGCTGCGCCAGACCCTGGGCCTGAGCCAGACCCAGAGCCTGGACGGGCTGCCCTATGTACTCAAGGGCAAGCTCGCCGGTGGTTTGTTCGGAACAATGCGTTTCGTCGACCGAGGAACGCTCGATTTACAGCGCTCCCCAGCTACCTGGTGAAGCGCACCCCAGGCTTGGCCCGCTCGTCCACCACCAGCTCGAAGATGTCCGGCCTGGCATAGTGCCCGACCACGTCATAGTCGTAGCGCGCCCGCACCAGCTCGTCGGTATCGATCTGCGCCGTGAGCAATCCGGCCGTGTCTTTCAGCGGCCCGGCGAGCACATCGCCCATGGGCCCGACGATCACGCTGCCACCGGCAATCAGAGGGCGCTCGGCCGGCCAGTTCGCCACCTCGATGCCCAGCGCCTGGGGCGATGCCTGGACCTGGCAGGCACTGACCACAAAGCAGCGGCCCTCATGGGCGATATGGCGCATCGTCACCTGCCACATCTCCCGCTCGTCCACCGTTGGCGCGCACCAGACATCCACGCCTTTGGCATACATTGCGGTGCGCAGCAGCGGCATCATGTTTTCCCAGCACACTGCCGCACCGACGCGCCCGACCTGACTGTCGATGACCGGCAAGGTCGAACCGTCACCCTTGCCCCAGATCAGCCGCTCGGTGCCGGTGGGCATCAATTTGCGATGCCTGGCGACAAGTCCCGCCTCCGGTTCGAAATACAACGCGGTGCAATAAAGCGTGTTTCCGGCCCGCTCGATGACGCCCAGCACCAGGCTCGCCCCGGTGCGTGCCGAAAGCCCGGCCAGGGCTTCGGTTTCAACACCGGGGACATCAATGGCGTTGGCGAAATACCGGGCAAAAGCCTCGCGCCCCTCCGGCAGGCGGTAACCCAACTGCGTCCCAAAACCTTCACCCTTGGGATAGCCACCTAACAGCGCCTCGGGCATCACCACCAATCGAGCATTGGCCTGGCGTATGGCGTCTTCATAGGAAAGGATCTGCGCCAGGGTTTCGGCCGTGCCGCCAGGCAACGAACCGATCTGCAGGGCAGCGACAATGGATTTGGGCATGGAATTTAACTCCTTGATCATCAGGTGTTGCTGATTCTCAGGCGTCGGCCGATCATGAATAAAGCCCTGGATGCTGCTAACTGATATGAGCCATATGAATATCTCCGACATCGACCTCAACTTGCTCAAGACCTTCGAAGCTCTGCACGATGAATCCAGTGCCAGCCGCGCCGCGTTGCGCCTGGGCGTAACCCAATCGGCCATCAGCGCCGCATTGCGTCGTCTTCGCGGGCTGTATGACGATCAACTGTTCGTGCGCACCGGCCGCGGCCTGGCGCCGACGTTGCGGGCCAACCAATTGAAGCCGGTGATCAGCGAGGCGCTGGACAAGTGTCGCCAGAGCCTGGCAATGGTCGATCCGGACGCCAACCATTACACAGGGCGCTCGGTTATCGTCGGTCTGTCGGATGATTTCGAAATCGCCCACGGGCGCCGCTTGATCGAAGAAGTGACACGTCGGGCGCCGGGCCTGCGGCTGATTTTCCGCCAGACCCACAGCCAGATCGTCGGGCCGGCGCTGCTGGAGCGCAGCCTCGATCTGGCGATCACGGCGGGAGGTTTTGCGCAGCGATTACTCAGCCGTCAAGTGCTGGGGGAAGGCGATTACGCTTGTCTGGTGGACCCGGCCAGCCTCTCGCCAAACGAGCAGACGTTGAGCCTGGAGGCGTTCGTGGCCCGTGAGCATCTGCTGGTGTCATCGGGCGGTTTCATAGGCATCACGGACGAAGGGCTGGCCGCTGTCGGCTTGAGCCGGCGAGTATGCGCCTCGACCACTCACTTCGCTGCGCTGCCGTTCCTGCTCAAAGGCAGCCAGGCGGTAGCGACCATCCCGACGCACGCCGCCCGTGCCATCGCCTCGCTGAGCGGCCTCGCGTTGCTGCCCTGCCCCCTGGCGCTACCACGCTACCCCATCGAACTGGGCTGGCGAACCCACACCCAGATGGACCCGGCAGTGGTCAAGGTACGTGAGGCTATCGTCGCCACATTCGCGTAGCGGCTTATTTGTTGGCAGCCATCAGACGATTGACCTCACTGCGCACCATGTTGGCGTATTCCGGTGGCGACATACCATCCAGCTCAGCGCGCACCCACTCGGCCCATTTGCCCTTGCGCTTGGAGCGCTCGCCGAACAAACGAGCGCCTTCGCCCTTGGCCTTGCCCAGGTTGGTTTGCCACAGCTCGAACAGCCGGGATTTTTCGTCTTCCAGCGCAGCGCGCTCGGCCAGGGGCTTGTCTGCCAGATTGAAACTCATGGGGGATTACCTGTTGCGTAAATAGCCGCCATCTTACACCTTGAATTGCACAGCCTTAACCCGGTTTTATGAAACGACCCTGCTGCGCCGCCCATCTCGCAACTTTCAAGGCGGTGCAGCACTCCATAGAGCAAGGTCATCAACAAGGAGTCACTCAATGGCGCGTAAAAGCACTCTTCAAGCGAACGGAGAGCAAATCAAGGATCAGGTGTTCAGTGAACTGAGGGCATTGATCGAGGAGTCGGAGAAACTGCTCAAGAGCAGCGCGACATTGGTTGGCGAGGACGCTGAGAACCTGCGTGGGCAGATCTCTTTGAAACTGCAACAGGCACTGGATTCGGTTGCCAGCGCCCGTGAACGTACCCGTCCGGTGGTCGATGCGACCGAAACCTATATTGGTGGTCACCCATGGCAGACCGTGGCGATCAGCGCGGGGTTCGGGCTGGTGGTGGGGTTGCTGCTTGGTCGACGTTAGGCGGTGCCCTGCGCAAGCTGTGGGAGCGAGCCTGGTCGCGATGGCGGGCTCACGGGTTGTATGGGGTTTTTGACCGGGTGCATATCCGTTGCTGCGGTAACGGCTTCTTACGGTTCCGCCTTTACGGCGGGTTACTTTTGAAAGGCGT